>DATEDA010000051.1:0-21386 GCA_035286595.1 Burkholderiales bacterium
CATGACCGCGGTGGCGAAGGATCGCTACGATAAGCTGATCGCCGAGGGGCTGACGCCGATCCGGCGCTGGGGCGAGCCGGAGGACGTCGGCCGGACGGTGGCGGCGCTCGCGCAACGGTCGCTGCCCTTCAACACCGGCGACGCGTTTCACGTCGACGGCGGGCTGCACATCAAAGCATTCTGAGATGAGCACCAAATCCGATCGCGTCGACGAGACCTCGGGTGAGGGCACGCTCGAGCGGCCCGCCGCCGGCAAGATCATCTGCAACGCCTGTCCGGTGCTCTGCCAGATCAGCGACGGCCGCGCCGGGGCCTGCGACCGCTACGCCAACGTGAGCGGCGTCCTCACGCGCGTCGATCCGCTGCTCCTGATGTCCAGGGCGATCGACGAGCGCGGCACGGTGGTGCCGTTCCGGTCGGGCGCGGGTTGGGACGGAAACGTGCTTGCGGACGCGCCGATGTTCGTGACCGGCGTGGGCTCGGGCACCACCTATCCGGACTACAAGCCGGCGCCGTTCATCGTGTCGTCGCAGCCTGAAGGCGTGGACATGGTGACGGTCGTCACCGAAGGGATCTTCAGCTACTGCAGCTTCAAGGTGAAGATCGACACCGACCGCTACCTCGGCCCGGAATGCGCGCCGGTGCGCGCGCAGGGCGAAGTGGTGGGCCACGTGACCACGATGGAGTACGGGTCGCAGATGCTCTCGCTCGGGGGGGTGCAGCACCTGACGGGCGGGAGCAAGAAAGAAGGGCGCGTCACCTGCGACGCGATGCTGGCGCTCGGGAACCGCGAGCCGGTGACGCTCGACGTCGAGGGCGGCGCGCAGCTGGTCGTGCAGGCCGGCCGCGCCCCGATCATCAACGGCGTCGAGGAGAACCGGATGCGGGTCGGGTGCGGGTCGGCGACCATCGGCATCTTCGCCCAGCAGTGGCTCGGGCACGTCGACGAGGTGATCGTCGTCGACGATCACATCACCGGCGTGCTGACCGAGCACCAGGCCGGCCGCTTCCTGGACATGCGTCCCGGCGGCGTCAAGGTGGCCGGCCGCAAGTCCACGCCCGGGCGCTACTTCCAGGTCGCGAATCCCGGGCTGGGCTGGGGCGGGACGGACATCACCGATCCACTGAAGATCGTCAAGTCGATCGACGCCAGGGAGGCCTGGCCCGGCGAGCGCATCCTGATGGTCTCGACGACCGGGGAGGATTACGGCTACTTCGTCCTCGACGAGAACCTCCGGATGGTGCCCGCGGAGATCCCGCCGGAGGTGAAGAAAGTCGTCGCGCGCATCGGCGAGAACTGCGAGCCGGCCCTGTGCACCGTGCTCTTCCTCGGTGGCGCGGGCGGCAGCCTCCGCGCGGGCGTCACCGAGAACCCGGTCGCGCTCACGCGCTCGATCAAGGACCTGCTGGTCCGCGTGACCTGCGGCGGCGCCCCCGCATACGTCTGGCCCGGCGGCGGGATCATGGTCATGGTCGACGTGACGCGCATGCCGGATCGCTCGTTCGGGTGGGTGCCGACGCCGGCGATCGTCGCCCCGATCGAGTTCACCATGCGCCTCGAGGACTACGCGCGGCTCGGCGGCCACATGGACCGCGTGCGGCCGCTGGCGGACGTGCTCCGCGGCGAGCGGTATCGGGTTGCAGGATGGGACGCGTCGAATCCCTGGCCGATCGAGCGCTGACACCCGCGCTCGAAGGGAAGCCGAGCGTTGGGCCCGGCGGTCCCGTTCGGGTGCCGCTCGACGCACGCCGCTGGCACTTCCAGCATGGCCCCATCGATCTCATCGTCCAGGCGGACGGTCCCGAAGCAGTGTCGGCCGCGGCGCGCGAGCGCGGCTGGCGTCGCTTCGAAACCGTGCTCGAGGAGCTGGTGGCGGAGCTTCCGCTGCTGCGTCGCCCGGTCGAGCGGGCAACGGGCGTCCGCGGCACGGTGGCCCGGCGGATGGTCGCGGCGTGCTGGCCGCACCGCAGCCGTTTCATCACGCCCATGGCGGCCGTCGCCGGGGCGGTGGCGGACGAGGTCCTCGCCGCGATGACGGGCGGCGCGGCGGGCGTGCCGAAGGCGTACGTGAACAACGGCGGCGACATCGCGCTCCATCTGGGCCCCGGCGAGGCGTTTCGCATCGGCGTGGTCGCCGGGGACGCGACGCGGCACGGGCATCGCGTCCCGCTCGACGGCCGGTTCGAGGTGACCGCGGCGATGCCGGTCCGCGGCGTGGCCACGAGCGGCTGGCGCGGACGCAGCTGGAGCCTGGGGATCGCGGACAGCGTGACGGTGCTGGCGGCCGGCGGCGCGACCGCGGACGCGGCCGCGACGATGATCGCCAACGCGGTGGACATCGACAGTCCTGCGATCGAGCGCCGGCGGGCCTGCGAGGTGGACGACAACACTGATCTGGGCGACCGGCTGGTGACGGTGGCGGTCGGGCCGCTGCCGGCGGACGCAGTGGAGCGGGCGCTCGCCCGCGGCGCGGCCCACGCCCAAGCGTTGGTCGACACCGCACTCATCTGGGGCGCCGTACTCGCGCTCGCTTCGCGGCTTCGCGTCGTCGGCGGCGTGGCCGCGCTGGAACGTAGGTAAACTAGCCTGTCCGTGGCCGTTCTTTCCTGGGGAGAGCGATGATGATTTCACGCACGCACCTGCTGACCCTCGCCGCCGCGGCGGCGCTCGGCCTCGCATCCGCGCCGCCGGCCGCGGCCCAAGGGGCGATCAAGCTCGGCGAGATCAACAGCTACAAGGCGCTGCCGGCGTTCCTCGAGCCCTATCGCAAGGGCTGGGAGCTCGCGGTCGACGAGGTGAACGCCGCGGGCGGCGTGTTCGGCCGCAAGCTCGAGGTCGTCGCGCGCGACGACAACGGCAACCCGGGCGACGCGGTGCGCCTCGCCGAGGAGCTTCTGGCCCGCGAGAACGTGCACTTCCTGATGGGCACGTTCTTCTCGCACATCGGGCTCGCGGTCGCCGACTTCGCGAAGCAGAAGAAGGTGCTGTTCATCGCCGCCGAGCCGCTCACCGACAAGATCGTCTGGGAAAACGGCAACCGGTACACGTTCCGGCTGCGGCCGTCGACCTACATGCAGACGGCGATGCTCGTGCCCGAGGCGGCCAAGCTGAGGAAGAAGCGCTGGGCGATCGTGTATCCCAACTACGAGTACGGCCAGGCGGCGACCCGGGCGTTCAAGGAGCTGCTGAAGAAGGCCCAGCCCGACGTCGAGTTCGTGTCCGAGCAGGCGGTGCCGCTCGGCAAGATCGACGCCGGCGCGGTGGTGCAGGCGCTCGCCGACTCGAAGCCCGACGGGATCTTCTCGTCGCTCTTCGGCGCCGACCTCACGCGCTTCGTCCGCGAGGGCAACACCCGCGGGCTGTTCAAGGGTCGCGAAGTGCTCAACCTGCTCGCGGGCGAGCCGGAGTACCTCGACCCGCTCAAGGCCGAAACGCCGAACGGCTGGTACGTGACGGGGTATCCCTGGAACGCCATCGACGCGCCCGCGCACACGAAGTTCCTCAGCGCCTATCAGAAGAAGTGGAACGACTATCCGCGGCTCGGCTCGGTCGTCGGCTACACGACGATCATGACCGCGGTGGCGGCAATGAAGAAGGCGGGAAGCCTGGACAGCGAGAAGCTCGTGGCGGCGATGAAGGGTCTCGAGGTCGACACGCCGTTCGGCAAGATCACCTATCGGGCGCTCGATCACCAGTCCACCATGGGCGCCTACGTCGGGCGCCTCGAGCTCAAGGACGGCAAGGGGGTGATGACCTCCTGGCGATACGTCGACGGGGCGAAGTTCCTGCCGTCGGACGCCGAGATCAAGAAGATCCGCCCAGCGGAATAGACGAGTGCTAGCGCACGGATTCACCGGGGGCGCTCGCGCGCCCCCGTACGGCGCCGCGCCGTGGCTTCGGTTGTAATCCAGTTCCTGAACGGGCTCGCGAGCGCCTCGACGCTGTTCCTCATCGCCGTCGGGCTGTCGCTGATCTTCGGCGTGACCCGGATCGTGAACTTCGCCCACGGCTCGCTGTACATGCTGGGGATCTACGTCGCGTACAGCTTCATCACCGGGCTCGGCGGCGGCGCGCCGGGCTTCTTCGCCGGCGTCATCCTGGCGGCACTCGTCGTCGGGCTCGTCGGCGCCGCGATCGAGATTGCGATCCTCCGCCGCGTGTACCAGGCGCCGGAGCTCTTCCAGCTGCTCGCGACGTTCGCGCTGACGCTCGTCATCAAGGATCTGGCACTCTGGCTGTGGGGTGCCGAGGACCTGCTCGGACCGCGGGCGCCCGGACTGAGCGGCGCGGTCACGATCCTCGGTCTGCCGTTTCCAGAGTACGACCTCTTCCTCATCGCGATCGGTCCGATCGTCCTCGGCGGTCTCTGGTTGCTCCTCAACCGGACGCGCTGGGGGACGCTCATCCGCGCCGCGACCGAGGACCGCGAGATGGTCGGCGCCCTCGGCGTCAACCAGAAGTGGCTGTTCACCGGCGTGTTCGCGCTCGGCGCGTTCCTCGCCGGCCTGGGCGGCGCCCTGCAGGTCCCGCGCGAGCCGGCGCAGCTGTTCCTCGACCTCACCGCGATCTCCGACGCGTTCGTGGTGGTGGTCGTCGGCGGCATGGGGAGCATCCCGGGCGCGTTCCTCGCCGCGCTCCTCATCGGCGAGATCAAGGCCGCCTGCATCGCGATCGGCACGGTCGAGGCGTTCGGGATCGAGCTCTCGTTCTCGAAGCTCACGCTGGTGGCCGAGTTCATCGTGATGGCGATCGTCCTGGTGCTGCGGCCGCAAGGACTGCTCGGCAGGCCGTGGGCGCTGCAACGCGCCGCGGCGGCGCACGTCGGGCCGCCGCTGCGCCCGGCCGGCCAGGCGTTGCGCGCTGCGGCGATCGCCGGGCTCGTGCTGCTCGCGGCGCTGCCGCTCGCGACGGGCGGCTACGCCCTGGTGCTCGCGATCGACATCTTCGTCTTCGCGCTGTTCGCTGCGAGCCTGCACTTCATCATGGGCCCGGGCGGCATGGTGTCGTTCGGCCATGCCGCCTACTTCGGCCTCGGCGCGTACGGTGCCGCGCTGCTCCTGAAGAAGGCGGGCTGGCCGATGGAGGCGGCGCTCCCCGCGGCGCCCTTCGCCGCCGCGCTCGGCGCCGCCGTGTTCGGGTGGTTCTGCGTGCGGCTGTCGGGCGTGTATCTCGCGATGCTGACGCTCGCGTTCGCCCAGATCGCCTGGTCGATCGTGTTCCAGTGGGACGCCTTCACCGGCGGCTCGAACGGCATCGTCGGGGTGTGGCCGGCGCCGTGGCTCGCGTCGCGGACCGCCTTCTATTGCCTCACCCTGGTGCTGTGCGCCGGCGCGATCTGGGCGATGCGGCGCATGCTGTTCGCGCCGTTCGGCTACGCGCTGCGCGCCGCACGCGACTCGCCGCTCCGGGCCGACGCGATCGGGATCGACGTCCGGCGGGTGCAGTGGATCGCCTTCAGCGTCGTCGGCGGCTTCGCCGGCCTCGCGGGCGGGCTGTTCGCGTTCTCGAAGGGCAGCATCTCCCCCGACTCGACCATGGGCGTGTCGCGGTCGATCGACGCGCTCGTGATGGTGCTGCTCGGCGGCGTCCAGACGCTGAGCGGGCCGGTGGTCGGTGCGGCCGCCTTCACCTGGCTGCAGGACACGATCGCCCGGAACACCGACTACTGGCGGGCGTTTCTCGGGATCACGATCCTCGTGATCGTGCTCGCGTTCCCGCAGGGAATCGTCGGCGGCCTGCGCGCGTGGCTCAATCCCAGGGCGAACGCCCCATGAGCGCGATCCTCGAAGTCGCGCGCCTGGCGAAGTCGTTCGGCGGCGTCGAGGCGGTTCGCGACGTGAGCTTCCGGGTCGCCGCGGGAGAGCTGCTCGCCATGATCGGCCCGAACGGCGCCGGGAAGACGACGTGCTTCAACATGCTGAACGGACAGCTCGCGCCGGACGCGGGCAGCGTCCGGCTCGAGGGGCGCGAGATCGTGGGCCTGCCGCCGCGGGGCGTGTGGCGACTGGGCGTGGGGCGGACGTTTCAGATCACCGCCACGTTCGGATCGATGACCGTCCGCGAGAACGTGCAGGTGGCGCTCGCCTCGCACCACCGCCGGCTCGGCGGCTGGTGGCGGCCCGCGGCCAGCCTCCACCGCGACGCGGCCGACCGCCTGCTCGGGCGGGTCGGAATGCGGGAGCAGGCGGACCGCGCCTGCTCGGTGCTGGCGTATGGCGACCTGAAACGGGTGGAGCTCGCAGTCGCCCTCGCGAACGAGCCGAAGCTGCTGCTCATGGACGAGCCCACCGCGGGCATGGCGCCGAAAGAGCGGATCGGGCTGATGGCGCTTGCCGCCGAGATCGTCCGGGAGCGGCGCATCGCGGTCCTGTTCACCGAGCACGACATGGACGTGGTGTTCGCGCACGCCGAGCGGATCATCGTGCTCGATCGCGGCGCGCTCATCGCCGAAGGGCCGCCCGCCGCCGTGCGCGCCAACGCCGAGGTCCAGCAGGTCTATCTCGGCTCGCGGAGCATCCATTAGTGTTGTCGGTCCGCGGCCTCAACGCCTACTATGGCCGGGCGCACATCCTCGCCGACGTCGCGCTCGAGGTCGCGACCGGCGAGGTGGTCGTGCTGCTCGGCCGCAACGGCGCCGGGAAGTCGACGACGCTGAAGAGCATCATCGGGCTGGTGCGGCCGGCGCGCGGGGAGATCGAGTTCGACGGGCGGCGGATCGACGGGCTCGAGCCCTACGAGATCGCCCAGGCGGGGCTCGGCTACGTGCCCGAGGACCGGCGCATCTTCACCGAGCTGACGGTGCTGGAGAATCTGGAGGTCGGGCGCCAGCCGCCGCGGCCGAACGCGCCGGTGTGGACCGCGGAGAAGGTGTTCGGCCTCTTTCCCAATCTGGCGACGATGCAGGACCGCACCGGGGGGCGGACCTCCGGCGGCGAGCAGCAGATGCTCACGATCGCGCGGACGCTGATGGGCAACCCGTCGTGCGTCCTGCTCGACGAGCCGTCCGAGGGCCTCGCGCCGGTCGTCGTCGACCAGATGGCGCAGGCGATCGGCGCGCTGAAGAGGCAAGGCCTCTCGGTGCTGCTCTCGGAGCAGAACCTGCACTTCGCGACCGAGGTGTCGGACCGCGCGTACATCATCGAGAAGGGGCAAATGCGGTTCTCGGGCACGATGGCCGAGCTGGCGGCGAACGCGGACGTTCGCGCCCAGTATCTGGCGGTCTAAGCGGTTGGCCAGGCCTATGACCAAGATCGCGGGTGTCGACGTCGGCGGCACCTTCACCGACCTCGTCCTCGTCGACGAAGCGACCGGCGAGGTCCGTCTCGCCAAGGTGCCGACGACGCCCGAGAACCAGGCGTTCGGCGTGCTGGCCGCGCTGGCGGAAGCCGGGGTGGCGCTCGGCGAGCTCGCCACCATCGTCCACGGCACGACGACGACGACCAACGCGCTCCTCGAGCGGAAGATCGCGAAGGTCGGGCTCATCACCACGCGCGGCTTCCGCGACGTGCTCGAGCTGGGCCGCCGGACGCGCCCGAAACCCTACGGCCTGACGGGCACGTTCCGGCCGCTGGTCGAGCGCGAGCTGCGGCTCGAGGTCGAGGAGCGCGTGGACGCGGAGGGCGCAGTCGTACGGAAGCTCAACGAGGCCGAGGTCGAATGGGCGGCGCAGCGTCTCCGCAAGCTCGGCGCGGAGTCGGTCGTCATCCACTTCCTGCACAGCTACGTCAACCCGGACCACGAGCGCCGCGCGGCGGAGATCGTGCGCCGCGTGTGGCCCAATCGCTACGTGACCACCGGGCACACGCTGCTCTCGGAGTATCGCGAGTACGAGCGGGGCGTCACGGCCGCGGTCAATGCCGCGATCCAGCCGGTGCTGCACCGCTATCTCGATCGCCTCGGGCGCGAGCTCGAGGCGCGCGGGTTCGCGAACGAGCTCCTGGTCATGCAGGGCAACGGGGGGACGATCGCGGCCGGCATCGTGACCGAGGCGGCGGTCAACACCGTGATGTCGGGCCCCGCATCGGGCGTGATTGCGGCGGCGTACACGGCCATGGGGTCCGGCTACCCGAACGTCGTGACCTACGACATGGGTGGAACCTCGACCGACGTGGCGCTCATCCAGAACGGCCTGCCGCAGGTCTCGACCGAGCTCGAGCTCGAGTACGCGATGCCGATCCACGTCCCGATGGTCGACGTCCACACCATCGGCGCCGGCGGCGGCTCGATCGCGTCCCTCGACGACGCCGGCCTCCTGCGCGTCGGGCCCGAGAGCGCCGGCGCCGCGCCGGGGCCGATCTGCTACGGGCGCGGCGGCGAGCGGGTGACGATCACCGACGCCAACCTCGCGCTCGGCCGGCTCAACCCGCGGAAGCTGCTCGCCGTCGATCAACCGGTACCCATGGAGCGGCTCCGCGGGTTCCTGGAGACGCAGATCGGCGCGCCGCTGCAGCTCTCCGCCGACGAGGCGGCCGCGGCGATCGTGCGGATCGCCAACGACCGGATGGCCGGCGCGGTGCGCATGGTGAGCCTCGCGCGCGGCCACGACCCGCGCGACTTCGCGCTGTTCGCCTTCGGCGGCGCCGGGCCCCTGCACGCGGTGGCGCTTGCGCGCGAGCTCGCGATCCCGAGAGTGCTGATCCCGGCCCGCCCGGGCCTCACGAACGCGCTCGGCTGCGCCGTCGCCGACGTGCGCCACGACTTCCTGCGGACCGTGAACAGGCCGCTCGCCGAGGTCGCCGACGCGCCGGTGCGGCGGATCCTCGACGAGCAGACCGCCGAGGGTCGGGCGACGATCGCCCGCGAGCGGGTGGCGGTGGAGCGCATCGACTTCGTGCACCGCGCCGACATGCAGTTCGAAGGGCAGAGCCACATCCTGAGCGTCGCGCTGCCCGGCCTGGACGTCACCGTCGCGGACCTTCAGCGTCTGTTCGCCGAGGCGTACTGGCAGCGGTTCCAGGTCGAGCTGGCCGAGATCCGGCCGATGCTCGTCAACCTGCACACCGCCGCCATCGGGCGGCGCCGCCGGGTCTCGCTCGAGGCGCTCGCGCGCGGCGAGCCGCGGGCGAGGCTCGGCGACGCGGAAGTCGAGCGGCGCAAGGTGTGGTTCGAACGGGGTTGGCTCGAGACGCCGGTCTACCGCCGGGAGTGGCTGCCGGCAACCGCGGTCTTCGAGGGCCCGGCGGTGATCGAGCAGCTCGATTCGACGACGGTCGTCGAGCCGGGCTGCCTCGTCGAGCGCGACCGGCTCGGCAACCTGATCGTGACGGTGTGAGCAATGAACGGCCTGCTGCTCACGATGACCGAGGTGCTGCCGGCGCACGAGGAGGAGTTCAACGCCTGGTACGACGACGAGCACCTCGCCGAGCGGCTGGCGATTCCCGGCTTCGTGTCGGCGCAGCGCTGGACCGCGGACGGACGGTGCGACCTCGCCCTCGCACCCGAACGGCGCGTCGGGCGCTATCTCGCGACCTACGAGCTCGAGCGGCCCGAAGTCCTCGACTCGCCGGAGTACCTCGAGCGCTTCCGGGATGGCCCCACGCCCTGGACCAAGCGCTCCCTCGGCCGCGCGATCGTGTTCCGGCGCTGGGCGTGCGAGCAGATCAATCCTGGCGATGCCGCGCCGCCCGCGGGGTCGCGCGCGCTCTTCCTCGCGTGCGGCGAGGTCCCGGCCGAGCACGAGGCCGAGTTCAACCGCTGGTACGACGAGGAGCACGTGCCGATGCTGCGGCGAGTCGAGGGCGTGCTCGCCGCGCGCCGGTTTCGAGCCCGTGCCGGAACTCCGCGCTATATTGCGCTCTACGATCTCGCCGACGAGCGTGCGCTCGGGTCGCCCGGATGGCGGGCCGCCATCGAAACGCCGTGGTCGCGCCGGATCGACGAGCTGACCAAAGACTGCGAATGGATCCTCAAGACGTACGCGCGCTACGGCCCGGCCTGACCGAGCTCGACCCGGTCACGCTCGCGGTCATCCAGAACGGCCTGCAGCAGGTCTGCAACGAGATGGACCTCGCATTCGTGCGCGCGGCGTTCAGCCCGGTGATCTCCGAGGCGCTCGACCGCTCCGACGGGATCTATCACCGCGACACGGGCGAGCTCGTCGCGCAGGGCGAGCTCGGCCTGCCGGTGTTCGTCGGCACGATGCAGTTCTCGACCCAGGCGGTCATCGAGCACGTCAATGCGGGAAAGATCCCGCTCGCGGACGGCGACGTCTTCATCGTGAACGACCCGTACCTTGGCGGCACGCACCTGATGGACGTCAAGTTCGTCAAGCCGTTCTTCTACCGCGGCCGGCCCTGGTGCTGGCTCGCGAACACCGGCCACTGGCCGGACGTCGGTGGGGTCGTGCCCGGCGGGTTCTCCGCCAACGCCACCGAGGTCGAGCAGGAAGGCTTGCGGCTGCCGCCGGTGAAGCTGTTCAAGGCGGGGAGCCTCGACCCGGAGATCCTGTCGATCATCCTGTCGAACATCCGGATCGCCGATCAACGCATCGGCGACATCAAGGCGCAGCGCGCGGCGCTCGCGATCGGGGAGCGGCGGCTCGCCGCGCTCCTCGACCGCTACGGGGCGGAGGTGGTGGACCGCGCGGTCGTCGAGCTGCGGGCGCGCGCGCGCCAGCAGATGCGGGCCAAGATCGCGACCATCCCCGACGGAACCTACGACGGCGAGGCGTTCGTCGACTCCGACGGGGTCGTCGACGAGCCGCTGCGGATCGCGATGCGGATCGACAAGCGCGACGAGACGCTCACGTTCGACCTGTCGGGCTCGTCGCCGCCGTGCCGGGGACCGATGAACAGCGTCATCGCGACCACCAAGTCGTCGATCTACCTCGCGATCAAGCACGTGTTCCCCGACGTGCCGATCAACGCCGGGATGTTCGAGCCGCTGCGCGTGATCGAGCCGGAGGGAACCTTCCTGTACGCGAAGTACCCGCGTCCGGTGTCGGGCTGCGCCGCGGAAGTCAGCCAGCGGATCGCGGAAGCCGTCTTCAGCGCGCTCGTGAAGGCGATTCCCGACCGGGTGTTCGCCGCCCCGGCCGGCACTTCCGGCAATCTGTCGGTGGGCGGGCATGACCCGATGAAGCGACGCTCGTACGTGATGTACGTAATATCCGGCGGCGGGTATGGCGGCTCGGTCCACGGCGACGGCCTCTCGAACGGCTGCTCCACGATCGGCATCTCGAAGACGACACCGATCGAGGTGATGGAGCAGTACTATCCGGTGCTGTTCGAGGAATACTCGCTGCACCAAGGCTCGGGCGGCGCGGGCGAGCATCGCGGCGGGTTCGGCGTCAACTACCGGATCCGCCTCCGTCGCGGCGAGGCGCGGGCCTCGATGGTGATGGATCACGGCCGCTTCGGGCCGCAGGGCGCGCTGGGCGGCACCGACGGCGGCGTCAACCGGGTCCGGATCTTCCACGGCGGGACGGCCTACGTCCCGCCCCATCTCTCCAAGGACCAGGACATCCAGATCGCCGCGGGCGACGCGATCGAGGTGTCCACGCCGGGCGGGGGCGGTTTCGGGAATCCGCTCCGCCGCGCAGCGGATCTGGTGGCGCGCGACGTCGCGAAGGGTTATTACACCCGCGACCAGGCCGAGGGGTGGTTCGGAGTCGTGCTCGACCCGGACGGGAGCGTCGACGCCGCGGCGACGGCGGCGACCCGTGCGAGGGTAGTCCAATGAGCCCGAAGCGAGGACGTGCCCGGGAACTTCGGGGGCCAGGCGACGGTCTAGGCCCGGTCCCGGTCGGGCTTGAAACCCGGCCGGGACGCCCCCACGTTGCGGGGCGGTCGAAATCACAAGAAGGAGGAGGAACATGATCTTGGTCGAAAATCTGACCAAGGCGTTCGGCTCGAAGACGGCGGTCAACCACATCTCGTTTCAGGTCGAGCGCGGCGAAGTGCTCGGGTTCCTCGGTCCCAACGGGGCCGGGAAGTCGACGACGATGCGGATGATCACCGGCTACCTGCCGCCCTCCGCAGGGCGCGCCGTGGTGTGCGGGTTCGACGTCGCCGAGCAGCCGATCGAGGCGAAGCGCCGCATCGGCTACCTGCCCGAGTCGGCGCCGTCGTACCCGGAGATGACGGTGGGTGCGTTCCTCGGCTTTGCGGCCGAGATGCGCGGCCTCCACGGTGCGGCGAAGAAGAAGGCGGTGCAAGGTGCGATCGACACCTGCGTCCTCGAGTCGGTCGTCCACCAGACGATCGACACGCTCTCGAAGGGCTTTCGCCACCGCACCTGCCTCGCGCAGGCGCTCATCCACGACCCGGAAGTGCTGATCATGGACGAGCCGACCGACGGCCTCGATCCGAACCAGAAGCACGAGGTGCGGACGCTGATCCGCCGGATGGGCGAGCGCAAGGCGATCGTCTTCTCCACCCACATCCTGGAGGAGGTCGAGGCGGCGTGCACGCGCGCGATCATCATCGACCGCGGGGTCATCGTCGCGAACGGCACGCCCGAGGAGCTGAAGTCGCGCTCCGAGCGCGCCGGCGCGGTGCTGATGACGGTGCGGGCGCCGAGCGTCGCGACGGTCACCGACACGCTCGGCCGCTTGCCGCAGGTGAGCCGCACCGAGATCCTCGCCGAGGACGCGAATCGCTGCGTCGTTCGCGTCTATCCCGACAAGTCGCGGGTGGACGGCGCGTTCGCCGCGCAGGTTGCCGATGCGACGGCGACCCGCTGGACGATCGAGCAGCTGACCACCGAGGAGGGGCGCCTCGACGACGTGTTCCGTTCCCTCACGCGGCCCGACACGGCCCGGGAGGCTGCCGCATGAAGGGCGCCTGGAGCAACGTGTGGACGATCGTCAAGCGCGAGCTCGTCGGCTACTTCGACTCGCCGGTGGCGTACGTCTTCATAGTGATCTACCTGCTGCTCGCCGGGTTCTTCACCTTCACGTTCGGTTCGTTCTTCGACCGCGGCGAAGCCTCGCTCACGGCGTTTTTCATGTGGATGCCGTGGCTGCTGCTGTTCCTCGTTCCGGCGCTCGGCATGCGGCTCTGGTCCGAGGAGCGCCGCAGCGGCACGATCGAGCTGCTGCTCACTTTTCCGGTGACCCCCTGGCAGGCGATCCTCGGGAAGTTCCTGGCGTCGTGGATCTTCATCGCCATCGCGATGGCGCTCACGTTCCCGGTCTGGATCACCGTCAACTGGCTCGGCGACCCGGACAACGGGGTGATCCTCGCCGGCTACATCGGCAGCTGGCTGCTCGCCGGCGCCTATCTCGCCGTGAGCTGCCTGACTTCGGCGATCACGCGCAACCAGGTGGTGAGCTTCATCCTGTCGGTGGTGATCTGCCTCGGGCTGGTGGTGGTGGGCTTCGCCCCGGTCACCGATCTCCTGGCGCGCTGGGCGGCGCCGTGGCTCGTGGAGGCGGTGGCGGGGTTCAGCGTGCTCACCCACTTCGACGGTTTCCAGAAGGGCGTGATCGATTCGCGCGACTTCGTCTTCTTCGCGTCGGTGATCGGCTTCGCGCTGTTCGTGACCGGCGTCATCCTGCGCGGCCATCGGGCAGGGTAGGGGGTTTCGGCAATGCAAAAGAGCACCCAGCGCTGGCTCTATTCCATCGGCGGCGTCGTCGCGGTCTTCGTCGCGCTCGTCGCCGTCAACTTCATCCTCGGCGTGACTCCGGTCCGCGTCGACCTGACCGAGGGCAAGCTCTACACCCTGTCGGACGGCACGCGGAAGGCCCTCGCGAAGCTGGAGGCCCCGGTCCGCGTGCGCTTCTACTTCAATCAGGGCGCGGACTACGTGCCGGTGCCGATCCGGGCGTTCGCGGGCCGGGTCGAGGACCTGCTCAACGAGCTCCGGAGCGCTGCGAACGGGAAGCTCGTGATCGAGAAGCTGAACCCGCAGCCCGACTCGGATGCGGAGGACTCGGCGAACCTCGACGGGATCGAGCCGCAGGAGACGCCGAGCGGCGAGAAGTTCTACCTCGGGCTGACGGTGAGCTTCGCCGACCGGAAGCTGGCGATCCCGGTGCTGGCCCCGAACCGCGAGCGGCTGCTCGAGTACGACCTCGTCAAGACGATCGGCCGCGCGACGAAGACCACGCGACCGGTGGTCGGCGTCATGACCGCGCTGCCGCTCTTCGGCATGCCGCCGAATCCGATGATGGGAGGCGCGCCGGCGGAGCCGCAGATCATCATCGGCGAGCTGCGGCGCGACTTCGACGTCAAGCGGGTCGGCATGGACGTCGAGCGCATCGACGACGAGATCAAGACGCTCCTCGTCGTCCACCCGCGCGGGATCTCGGACCAGGCGCAGTTCGCGCTCGACCAGTTCGTGCTCCGCGGCGGCAAGCTCGTCGTGTTCCTCGATCCCTACGCCTACTTCGACCAGATGCCCGGGCCGTTCGCCGGCATGGGCGGCAGCGCGTCGAATCTCGACAAGCTGCTGAAGGCCTGGGGCTACGAGTTCGAGGCCGCGAAGGTGGTGCTGGACATGAAGTACATGGCGGGGTCGGGGCCGCGCGCGGTGCCGACCGTGATCCAGCTCGACGCCGACGCGATGAGCCGCGACGACGTGACGACGAGCCATCTCGGCACGACGCTGCTCGCATTCGCCGGCGTGTTCAGCGGCAAGCCCGCGGAAGGCCTCAGCGCGGAGGTGCTGATGCATACCTCGCCGATCGTGAAGCTCGTCGACAGCGGCAATGCGATGGCCCGCGGCGAGGAGGCGGTGCGGGGCTTCCAGCCCGACGGCAAGGAGTATCCGATCGCGCTCAAGCTCACGGGCAAGTTCAAGACCGCGTTCCCCGACGGCAAGCCGGCGGTCAAGGACGCGCGTGGCGGCGCGTCCAAGGCGCCGGACGCCAAGGCCAAGGACGCGGCCGCGGACCCGGGCCCGGTGCTGAAGGAGTCGCAGAGCGAGACGACGGTGGTGCTGGTGGGCGACACCGATCTGCTGAACGACGGCGCGGCGGTCCAGATCAGCGAGATCTTCGGTCAGCGGGTGGCGATCCCGATCAACGGCAACCTCGCGTTCGGGCAGGGGCTGGTCGAGCAGCTGGCCGGAGACGCGGATCTCGTCGGCCTGCGCAGCCGGGCGACCGCACAGCGGCCGTTCACGGTCGTGAAGCAGATGGAGGCCGAGGCCGCGCAGGCCTACCTCGGCAAGATCCAGTCGCTCGAGGACAGCCTGCAGGACACGCGCAAGAAGCTCGAGTCGCTGCAGCGGACCAAGACGCCGGCGGGCGGGGCCGCGATCCTGACGGCCGAGCAGCAGGCCGAGATCGACAGTTTCCGCAAGCGGGCCGCCGAGACGCGCCGCGAGCTGAAGGACGTGCGCCGGGAGCTGCGGTCAGAGACCGAGGCGCTCGAGTTCTGGACGAAGGTGATCAACATCGGCGCCATGTCGCTGGTGGTCGCGATCGCCGGCCTTGCGATCGCCTTCGTGAAGCGGCGCCGGCGGGGCGCGCGGTGAGCCCGCCGGGCCGCCCCAAGGGCGAACCCCGAGCGCACCGCGCGAGGGTAGTCCAATGAGCCGCAATCAGTTTCTCGCCGTCCTGGCCGCGCTCGTGGTCCTCGTCGCGGGGGGCGCGGGGGTCGCGTGGTGGAAGCGCTCGGCCTACGAGGTCCCGGACACCCGCGTCGGCCAGCGGCTGCTCGAAGGGTTCCAGGTGGACGAGGTCGCCCAGGTGGACGTCGCCGACGCCCAAGGCACGGTGACGCTGGTTCGGGGCGAACGCGGGTGGTCGGTCAAGGAGCGCGGCGGGTTCCCGGCCGACATCGAGCCGATCCGCGATCTCCTGGTCAAGCTGCAGGAGCTCAAGGTCGTGCAGGCCGAAGGGCTCACCGACGCCGTCAGGCCGCGGATGCAGCTCGCCGCGCCGGGCGCCGGCGCGAAGCCGGAGGAGACCGGAACGCTCGTCGAGCTCAAGGCGCGCGACGGCAAATCGGTCGCGAAGCTGGTGCTCGGCAAGCAGGCGATGAAGGAAGCCCGGGGCCCGGGTCTCGGCATGGGCGTCCCGAGCGGGCGCTACGTCTGGGTGGCCGCGGATCCGCAGCGCGTGAGCGTGGTGAGCGAGCCGTTCGCGAGCGTCGCGGCCAAGCCCCAGGACTGGCTCGCCAAGGAGTTGCTGCGGCTCGAGCGCCCGAAGTCGCTCATTGTCGCCGGACCCGACGGCAGGGAGCGGTGGTCGGTGTCGAAGGACACCGAGGCGGGTGACTGGAAGCTCGCCGGCGCCGGTAAGTTCAATGCCGGGAGGGCACAGGACGCCGCGAGTGCGCTGTATGGGCTGCGCATCGCGGACGCCGCTGCCGGCGTGAGCGACGCCGACGCCGGGCTGGACAAACCGACGCTCGTCCGCGCCACGACGTTCGAGGGCTGGACCTACGAGGTGCGGATCGGCAAGCCCGCGCCCGGAGGCCGTCGTTACGTGAAGACGGGCATCACGGGTGCGGCGCCCGAGACGCGCACGCCGGCCGCGGACGAGAAGCCCGAGGACAAGGAAAAGAACGAGAAGGCCTTCACCGACCGCAAGGAGCTGCTCGCCGCGAAGCTCGCGCGCGAGAAGGCCGTCGCCGGACAGACCGTGCTCGTCGAGAGCTCGAGTCTCGAGCCGCTGCTGCGCGACCGAGCCGCGCTCCTCGCCGTGGAGAAGCCCAGGGGCGCGAAGAGGTAGGCCGGCGGAGCGCGCATAATCCGGCTGGAGTCCGCATGGCCGAACCCGTCATCGTCGCTGCCGTGCGCACGCCGTTCGGCAAGCGCGGCGGCGCCTTCCGCGACACTCGTCCCGACGCGTTGCTCGCGCAGGCATTGAACGGAGTCCTCGCGCGCGCCGGACTCGAACCCTCGCGCATCGACGACGTGGTCTGCGGCACCGTCACCCAGGCGGGCGAGCAGGGCGCGAACATCGGGCGACTGGGCGTGCTGCTGGCGGGCTTCCCGGCCTCGGTGCCGGCGGTCTCCCTCAACCGGATGTGCGGGTCGAGCCAGCAGGCCGTCCACTTCGCCGCGCAGGCGATCGCCGCCGGCGACGCGCGCTACGCGATCGGGTGCGGCGCGGAGAACATGACGCGCGTGCGGATGTTCTTCGACATCGATCCCGATGGCCGTTACGGCGGCTTCGGCGGGCTCAACCCCGACCTGCTCGCCCGTCACGAGGTGATCCACCAGGGCGAGAGCGCCGAGCGCGTCGCCGCGCAGTGGCGCCTGTCCCGCCAGGCGCTCGACGAGTTCTCGATCGAGAGCCACCGGCGTGCCTGGGCCGCGCAGGCGGCCGGGCCAACCCCCGAGATCCTGCCGACGCCCGGCGTCGATGAGGCCGGGGCCGCGACCCAGTTGCGACGCGACGAAGGGGTGCGCGAGCGCGTCGATCCGCAGAAGATGGCGGCGCTCAGGACGATCTTCCGCGAACAGGGCGGCGTGATCACCGCGGGCAATTCGAGCCAGATCTCCGACGGCGCAGCGGCGGTGTTGATCGCCGACCGCGAGGTGGCGCAGGCCGAGGGCCTCGCGCCCAAGGCGCGATTCCTGGCGCGCGTGGTGATCGGGTCCGATCCGACGCTGCAGCTCGACGGCGTGATTCCGGCGACGAAGCTCGCACTGGAGCGCGCACGAGTGTCGCTCGCCGACCTGGACTGGATCGAGGTGAACGAGGCGTTCGCCTGCGTCCCGCTCGCCTGGGCGCGCGAGTTCGAGCCGGACCTGGCGAAGCTGAACCCGTGGGGCGGAGCGATCGCGCACGGGCATCCGCTCGGCGCCACCGGGGCCGGTCTCATGGCCAAGATGCTTGCCGGGCTCGAAGCGAGCGGCGGCACGCTGGGGCTGCAGACCATGTGCATCGGGCACGGGATGGCGACTGCGACGATCATCGAGAGGATCTAGGCATGGAACTGAAGGGCAGTACGTTCATTGTCACCGGCGGCGCTTCGGGGCTCGGCGAGGGGACGGTGCGCACGCTCGCGGCCGGCGGGGCGAATCTGGTGATCGCCGACCTGCAGGCGGACCGCGGCGAGGGACTCGCGCAGGAGCTGAAAGCACGGTTCGTGAAGTGCGACGTCACGAGCGAGGCGGATGGGAAGAGCGCCGTCGGGCTCGCCGTGAAGACGTTCGGCGGGCTGCAGGGGCTCGTCAACTGCGCCGGGATCGCGATCGGCGAGAAGACGATCGGCAAGGAAGGTCCGCACGCGCTGGCATCGTTTGCGCGCGTCGTGACCGTCAACCTCATCGGCACCTTCAACATGATCCGCCTGGCGGCGGATGCGATGGCCAAGGGCCAGCCGAATGCCGGCGGGGAGCGCGGCGTGATCGTCAGCACCGCGTCGGTCGCGGCGTTCGACGGCCAGATCGGTCAGGCGGCGTATTCGGCGTCGAAGGGCGGGGTGGTCGGGATGACGCTCCCCATCGCGCGCGATCTCGCGCGGAGCGGCATCCGGGTGATGACGATCGCGCCCGGGATCTTCCTCACCCCGATGCTCCATTCGCTGCCGAAGGAGGTCCAGGACTCGCTCGGCGCGCAGGTGCCGTTTCCGTCGCGGCTCGGGCAGCCGTCCGAGTACGCCGCGCTGGTCAAGCACATCGTCGAGAATCCGATGCTGAATGGCGAGGTCATCAGACTGGACGGCGCCATTCGGATGGCACCGAAGTGACCGCGCATCGCGCGGTCATCCCCGCGCAGCTTGTCCCCGCGAAAGCGGGGAGCGGGGATCCAGTACGGCCGCACTGGGTCCCCGCGTACGCGGGGACGACGACCCTTCGGCTCGTCGCGTTCGCCGGGGTGCCTGCGCTCACCGTGCCCCAGGGGGCACGTCTTGCGCAGTCAGCTCGCTCCTGAACCGCCGCGCGCGCTGCACGTAGCCCTCGGCGATCCCCTGGATCCACTCGACCTCGTCCGGTCGCAGCTCGCGCACGATCCGGCCGGGCGAACCGAGGATGAGGACCCGCTCCGGGTAGTCCTTGCCCTCCGGGATCAGCGTGTTCGCCCCGACGATCGAGTGCCGGCCGATGAGCGCGTGATTCATGATCACACTGTTGATCCCGATGAGGCTGCCTTCGCCGATCGTGCAGCCATGCAGCATCACCTTGTGGCCGATGCAGGCCGCACGGCCGATGGTGAGCGGTATGCCCGGGTCGGTGTGGAGGACCGAGCTGTCCTGGACGTTCACGCGCTCGCCGACGGTGATGAGGTCGTTGTCGCCGCGGATCACCACGTTGAACCAAATATTGGCCTGGTTCTCGATCACGACCGACCCGACGACCGTCGCGTTGTGCGCGACGAACCACTCGCTGCCGCGAAACTCGACCTGGCGCTCCGCCAGCGAAAAGACCGCCACTTCTTCCCCTTGGTAAAGTGCGATAGCGAGCGCCGATGGTAGCAGGCACATGAAGCCCAGTGAATCGATCTTCCTCGCAGTCCGCGGCTTGCGGTACCACTGCCGCTGCTGGGGCGATCCGGCGGCGCCGAAGCTGCTCCTGCTCCACGGCTGGATGGACGTCTCGGCGTCCTTCCAGTTCTTCGTCGACGCGCTCGCCGGGCGCTGGCATGCGATCGCGCCCGACTGGCGGGGCTACGGCCTCACGCAGTGGAGCGGGGCCGACAGCTACTGGTTCCCCGACTACCTCGCCGATCTCGACGCGCTGCTGGCGCACTGGTCGCCGACGCAACCGGTTGCGCTGATCGGGCACAGCATGGGCGGCAACGTCGCGAGCCTCTATGCCGGCGTGCGCCCGGAGCGCGTCGCGAGGCTCGTCAACCTCGAGGGCTTCGGCCTGCCGGCGACCGATCCGTCGCGGGCGCCGGCGCGCCACGCCGAGTGGCTCGAGGAGCTTGGCCAGCCGCAGCGCTTCCGCGACTACGCGGGCTTCGACGAGCTCGCCATGCGGCTGCGGCAGAACAACCCTCGGCTCACGCCCGAGCGCGCGCAGTTCCTCGCGCAACACTGGGGCACGGCGAGCGCCGACGGCCGTGTCTGCCTTCGCAGCGATCCGGCGCACAAGCGCACGAACCCCGTCCTGTATCGCCTCGACGAAGCGAAGGCCTGCTGGCGGTGCGTGACGGCGCCGGTGCTCTGGGTGGAGGGGGGCGAGTCGCAGACGCTCGCGCGATTGCGCATCGAGGGCGCGGAGCTCGAGGAGCGCAAGCGCTGCTTCGCCAGGCTGACGGCGCGCACGCTTGCCGAAGCGGGGCACATGCTGCACCACGATCAGCCCGAGCAGCTCGCGGGGATGGTGGAGGAATTCCTGCGCGCGTAGCGCGCGACGCGCGATCGGCATATCCCCGGGGTGTAAGATCGCTCGCGATGAGCCTCGCTCAAGCGTTCACCTACGACCTCCACTGCCATTCGACCGCCTCCGACGGCGTGCTCTCGCCGGCGAAGGTGGTGCAGCGCGCGGCGGCCAACGGCGTGTCGGTGCTGGCGCTGACCGATCACGACGAGCTCGCCGGGCTCGGGGGGGCGGCCGAAGCCGCGCGCACGGCCGGCATCCGCTTCGTGCCGGGGGTAGAGATCTCGATCACCTGGCGCGAACTGTCGATTCATATCGTCGGTCTGGGCGTGGATCCGGAGAACGAAACGCTCGCGACGAATCTCGACTTCGTGCGCTCGAGCCGCGGGCGGCGCGCCGCGCGGATCGCCGCCGAGTTGGACCGCCTCGGGATCGAAGGCAGCCTCGAAGGCGCGTACGCCCACGCCGAGAACCCGAAGGTCATCGGACGGACCCACTTCGCTCGGTTCCTGGTCCAACGCGGCATCGCTTCCGACGTCGCGAGCGTGTTCAAGCGCTACCTCGCCCGCGGCAAGCCCGGCTACGTTTCCCACCAGTGGGCGGAGCTCGCCGACGCGGTCGCGTGGATCCGGGCGGGCGGCGGTCGCGCGGTCGTCGCGCACCCCGGCCGCTACAAGCTGCCCCGCGCCGAGCTGCGCCGATTCCTCGGCGAGTTCAAGGCCGCGGGCGGCGAGGGCATCGAGGTCGTCACCGGCAGCCACTCCCCCGAGCAGTACGGCGAGTTCGCCCGGCTCGCACGTGAGTTCGAGTTCCTGGCCTCGCGCGGGTCGGACTTCCACGGGCCCGAAGAGAGCCTCGCCGACCTCGGCCGGCTGCCACCGCTCCCCGCCGACCTCAAGCCGGTCTGGCACGACTGGTGAGGGGAATGCCGCCGGCAGGACGCCGGCTGCGCGCTCTCGCACCCGGCGTTCCGCCGACCGCGTTCTGCGTTCTCATGGCCCAGTACTTCGAGATCGACCCCCGCCATCCGCAGCCGCGCCTGATCGCGCGCGCCGCGGAGATCGTCCGGACGGGAGGCGTCATCGCCTATCCGACCGACTCCTGCTACGCGCTCGGCTGCCACACCGGCGACAAGGACGCGATGCTGCGGCTGCGCCGGATCCGGCGCGTCGACGAGCGGCATCACTTCACGCTGATGTGCCGCGACCTGTCCGAG
>DATEDA010000052.1:0-9505 GCA_035286595.1 Burkholderiales bacterium
GGCGGTCGGGCCGCGCGCGCGCCGCGCGGCCGAGGTCGTCAAGATCGTCGCCCTCGCCTTCTCGTTCGTGTTTCTCCTCGCCGTGGTGTGGTGGGGGATCCCCGAGATCCGCGACAGCCTCCGCTACGAAAGCCGCACCGAGAGCCTCGCGTTTCCGATGTGGCCGTTCCTGCTCGCGCTGCTCGTCGGATTCGCGCTCATGGCCGTCTCGGTGTTCTTCGAGGTGTACCGCGGCATGCAGAAGCTACGCGGCCGCGACGTGCTCGAGGAGCCGTCGGAAACGGGCGAAGCGCCGCACTGATTCGCCGGGCGGCACCGCCCGCAGGGGGAGAGGATGCTGATCGTCGGGGTAGTCGCGCTGGTGCTGCTCGTGCTCGGCGTGTCGATCGGCATCGCGCTCAGCGCCGCGAGCGCGGCGTACATCCTCGTCGATCCGCTGCTCGAGCCCGAAGTCATCTTCCGCGCCTTCTTCAACTTCATCGGCCGCTACTCGCTGATGGCGATCCCGCTGTTCATCTACGCCGGCTTCCTCATGGAGCGCACCGGCCTGATCGCGCAACTCTTCCGCTTCGCCGACGCGCTGGCCGGCTGGCTGCCCGGCGGCTTCGGCGTGTCGACCATTCTCGCCTGCGTCCTGTTCGCGTCGATCTCGGGCTCGAGCGTCGCGTCGGCGGCGGCGATGAGCGTCATCGCGATTCCGGAGATGACCAAGCGCGGCTACCCGAAGTGGCTCTCCGCGGGCATCGTCGCCGGCAACGGCGGGATCGCGATCCTCATACCGCCCAGCATCATCCTGATCCTGTACGGCATCGTGACCGAGACGTCGATCGTGCGCCTATTCTTCGCCGGCATCATTCCCGGGCTGCTGCTCGCGCTGACCAGCATCATCACCGTGATGATCATCAGCGCGCGACTGAAGCTCCCGCGCGGCACCTTCGAATGGCGCCGGGTCGTGAGCGAGGGCAAGGGCGCGCTGCCGGGGCTCGGCATGCCGGTCATCATCCTCGGCGGGCTCTACGGCGGGGTGTTCACCCCCACCGAGGCCGCGGCCGCCGCCTGCGGCTATGCGCTCGTGTACGGGCTGATCTCGGGACGGGGCGCGTTCGTCCGCGAGCTGGTGCCCATCACCTGCCGCGCGCTGAACCTGACCGCGGTGATCCTGTTCCTGGTGGGCAGCGTGGGCGTGTTCCAGTTCCTCGCGGCGAACCTGTACTGGCCGCAGACCCTCACCAAGATCGTCACCGGCTGGGGGCTGTCGCCGCTCGGCTTCATCTTCGCCTTCATGGCGGTGCTGCTGGTGCTCGGGTGCTTCGTCGACGGCGTCGCGATGGTGCTGCTGACGGTACCGGTGGTGTTCCCGGTCGCCGACGCGCTCAAGATCGACCCGGTCCATCTCGGCGTACTGCTCACGCTCGCCGTCGAGATGAGCGTGATCACGCCGCCGGTCGGCCTCAACCTGTTCGCGGTGAGCGGCACGTCGAAGATCCCGATCACCACCGTGATGAAGGGCTCCGTGCCGTTCTTCTTCGCCGACCTGACGACGTTGCTGCTGGTGGTCTTCTTCCCGGCGCTGGCAATCTGGCTGCCGAGCGTGCTCGTCATCTCGGTTTTCAAGTGATCCTGGGAACGGTTGGCGCTGCGAGCGACCTCAGACCCCCGCCTGCAACCGTAGCCAGAGCTACACCGCCGCCACGAGAGGGAGAGATCACCCACTGGCGTGAATGACCTCCCTCACCACGGGGTAGGTCTGGTGATGCCAGCGCCGCCCGCTGAAGACGCCGTAGTGTCCGGCGCCGGCCTGGATGTAGTGGGATCCGAAGGTCAGTACTTCACTGAGCAGCCGTGCGCCAAGGATGGACCAGGACCGGAGGTCCAGGCGGACGCCGCAATTCGGTCACAATCCGTCGCGTAGGACGAGCCGTGATGATCCCGCCCCGGATGACCGACTACGCCGCCACCGCGCGCGCCTTTCGCTGGGAGGTGCCGGAGCGCTTCAATTTCGCGCGCGACGTGGTCGACGTCTGGGCGGCCGACCCGGCGAAGCCCGCGCTGCTGTGGTGCGACGAAGGCGGGCGCGAGCGCCGCTTCACGTTCGCCGACATCGCGCGTCGGTCGTGCCGCTTTGCGAACCTGCTCGCGGCGCACGGCATCGGCAGGGGTGATCGCGTCGTAGTGATGCTGCCGCGATTACCCGAGTGGCAGATCGCCATGGTGGGGATCTTCCGCGCGGGCGCGATCCCGATCCCGTGCATCGACATGCTGACCGAGAAGGACGTCGCCTATCGCGTCGGGCACTCGGGGGCGGTCGCGGCCGTGACGACCGCCGCGGGCACGGCGAAGTTCGCCGACACCGGCGCCTTCAGGTTACGCGTCGCGGTCGGCCGTGCGCCGGGCTGGCTCGAGTTCGACGCCGCGCTCGCCGCCCAAGGGGACACCTTCGACGCCGTCGCCCTCGCCGCTGACGAGCCGGCCGTGATGTACTACACCTCGGGCTCGACCGGCAGCCCGAAGGGGGTGACGCACGCGGCGCGGGCGCTCTGGGCGTGGCGAGTATCGGCCTGGTACTGGCTGGACCTCGGTCCGGAGGAGCTCATGTGGTGCACCGCCGACACCGGCTGGAGCAAGGCGGGCACGAGCATCCTCCTGGGCCCGTGGAGCTGCGGCGCGCAGGTGCTGTTCTACAACGGGCGCTTCGAGCCGCAGGCGCGGTTCGAGCTGCTCGCGCGTCACCGCGTCACCGTGTTCTGCGCCGCCGCGACCGAGCTGCGGCGCCTGGTCGCCGAGAACGTGTCGCGCTTCGACCTGTCGGCGCTGCGACTTGCCGTGTCGGCCGGCGAGACCGTCAACCCCGAGGTCGTGAAGCGGTGGCGCGAGCTGACCGGCGTGCCGCTGCTCGACGGCTACGGCCAGACCGAGACGCTGATGACGGTGCTCAACTACCCGTGCCTGCCGGTGCGGCCCGGGTCGATGGGCAAGCCCCTGCCGGGGACCGCCGTTGCGCTCATCACCGACGCCGGGATGCGCGCGCGCCCGGGGGAGCCCGGCGAGCTCGCGATCCGGCTGCCGCACCCGCAAGTGATGCTTGGCTATCGGGAGGAGCCCGAGAAGACCGCCGCCGCCAAGGTCGCGATCGAAGGGGTCGAGTACTGGCGCACCGGTGACGTCGTGCGGGCCGACGCGGACGGCTATCTCTTCTACGAGGGGCGCGCGGACGATGTCATCAACTCGGCCGGCTACCGCATCGGGCCGATGGAGGTCGAGAACGCGCTCGCCGAGCACGCCGCGGTGCAGGAGTCGGCAGCGGTGGCGAGCCCCGACCCCGAGCGGGGCGAGGTGGTGAAGGCATTCGTCGTGCTGCGCGCCGGCTTCGCGCCGTCCGACGCGCTCGCCCGCGAGCTGCAGGAGCACGTGAAGCGGGTCACCGCACCGTACAAGTATCCGCGGAAGATCGAGTTCGTGGCCGAGCTGCCGAAGACGGCGAGCGGCAAACTCCGCCGGCGGCTCCTTCGCGATCGCGAGTTCGCGCGCGGCGGGTGATGACCCGCGGCGCCTGCTTGAGCGACAATCCCGCAGCCGTGCAGACCGAGGGTGCAATCGCAATGAATCGACTCGTCAGAGTGCTGGGTCTCGGCGCGACGCTCTGGATCACCGCTGCGGCAGGCGCTGCCGAGCTGCCGATCTTCGACGCTCACCTGCACTACAGCCATGACGCGCTGGACGTGCTCCCGACCGCGGACGCGATCGCGCTCCTGCGCAAGGCCGGCGTGCGGAGGGGCATGGTGTCGAGCTCGGACGACGAGGGCACGCAGCGGCTCTACGCGGCGGCGCCGGAGCTCATCGTGCCGGAGCTTCGCCCCTACCGGAAGCGTTCGGACATCGCCACCTGGGTCCGCGACGAGGGGATCGTGCGCTACGTCGAGGAGCGGCTCCGGAAGTACAAGTACGTCGCGATCGGCGAGTTCCACCTCTACGGCGCCGACGCGGACCTTCCAGTGCCGCGCCGGATGGTGCAACTCGCGAAGGAGTACCGCATCCTGCTGCATGCGCACTCGGACGCCGACGCGGTGGAGCGGCTGTTCCAGCTGGACCCGGACGCACGCATCCTCTGGGCGCACGCGGGCTTCGAGCGCCCCGAGCGCGTGCGCCAGCTGCTGCGCAAGCACAAGAACCTCTGGGCCGATCTCGCGTTCCGCACCGACCACGGCGCGGGCGGGAGGCCGCCGCCGGAGTGGCGCGAGGCATTCCTCGAGTTTCCCGACCGCTTCATGGTGGGCACCGATACCTATGTTGCCGAGCGCTGGCACTACGTGCCCGAGCACGCGGCGTGGTCGCGCGCATGGCTCTCGACGCTCCCTCCGGACGTCGCCGAGCGGATCGCCTACCAGAACGGCGAGGCGATGATCGAGACGATCCTCGCGCGGCGTCGATAGATCTGCGCCCGCTCAAGCTCTCGGACCGCGAGAGCGACGATCTCATTGCGTTCCTCGAAAGCCTGACCGATCCCGGGGCCACTGCGGTCCCGCGACCGCCGACTGCGCTCGCGGGGTGCCGGCCCTGATCGCCGCGACCGCGCAACTTGCGTCGCGCTACCGCACCCAGCTCTCGACCACAAGCCCCGGCACGCGGGAGAACTCGCCGACGTTGTCGGTGACGATAGCGGCGCCCAGGCTCCTCGCGTGCGCCGCGATCAGGGTGTCGAGCGGGCCGATCCCCAGCCCTCGGGGTTCGAGATACGCGCGGATCTGGCCGGCGTGGAAAGCCGCCGTCTCGCCGAAGTCCGCAAGGTTGAACTGCGTGAGCACCAGTCGCACCTTCGCCGACTTTCCCCCCGGCTCCTTCGCCTTCGCGATCATTGTCTCGATCTCGGACATGGTCACGGCCGAGACGACCCGCTCTCCGACGGCGAGCGCGTCGACCCGGACGGCAAGGCGCTCGAACCCGCGCCGGTGATGAATCAGCGCGGAGATCGCGTTGGTGTCGAACATGCAGATCATCGTTTCCTCGCCTTGCCGGCCCTTCGGCGCGGAGCGACCCGCAGGGATGGGTCAGCACGCTTGTCCGTCCAGTCCGGCTGGTCGCGCGGGGCGAGCTCGACCGGCCCCAGCGCCTGGAGCAGCGCCAGCAGCGACCCTTTGCGGGGGCGCTTGGGCAGGATGGTGATCATCCCGAAGTCCTGCTTCAGGAGGACCTCGTCGCCGTTCACCCGGAACTCCTTGGGCAACCGGATCGCTTGGCTGCCGCCGTTCCGGAACACTCTTGCGGTGCGGATGACCGATGCCACGGGAGCCTCCGTATATATGTCTGTATAGACATCATACAGGCGGCAAGGGTCGGTGGTCCAGCACCCGCCGTGCGTCGGTTCCGATCGGGAGGGGGAAGGTCGCGCGCGCTCCGACTCCGAACCACCCGCCGGAGGGCGGAAGAGGCCCGAGGCCCGCTTACGGCCCGACGGCGGTCGGGTCCGGTTCAGGCGTGCGCCGCCGGCCGCGCGGGACCGGGGCGGTAACGATCGTCGGGTCGACGAGGCGTGCCGGTTGCTGTGCCGCCGGCTCGCGCTCGGCCGCCGGTGCGGCGTCCGACCGGAACCGCGACAGCTGTTGCTGCCGCTCCTGCTCGGCGCGCATTGCGTCTGCCCGCCGCAGCGCTCCGGGATCGGGCGAGTTCGTCTCGACCTGCTGCCGATAGAAGAGCTCGTCCTGGCGCAGGCGCTGGTCGCGCTGGAGCGCGTCCAGCTCGAGCCGCTGCTGGGGCGGAAGGTTGCCCGCGCGGAAGCTCTGGATCGACTGCTGGAGCTGGAGCGAGAACGCGTCGGATTGCTGCTGGCGCTCGCGCAGGGCGCGGGAAGCGAGGTCGTCGGCGCCGGCAGCCGACACAGCCGCCGCGATACCCAGCCCGAGGAGAATCCGCCCGTTCACCGTCATCTTCGCTCCGCCGCGAATGGTGCCACGTCCTGCGGCACGATGTTCGTCTGACCGCGCGGGGACGGCCGAGTTTCCGAGTGGCTTCGCCGCGTTTGCGTCAGGCGAAGCTGAACCCGAGCTTGTAGAAGACGAGTTTCGCCAGCTCGAGCATCACGTTTCGCGCCGACTCCTGGTTGGTCCACCAGCGCTGCGGCAGCGTCTCCTCGCCGCTCGCGATCACGAGGATCCGCGCCGACGGGAGGTGATCGCTGAAGACCGTGCGCGCCCGGTGGACGTGGTGCGGCGAGGTGACGACGAGCAGCGTGCCGGCCGTGGGCCCGAGCACGCGCGCTGCCTCGCGCGCCTCGGCGACGGTGCTGACCAGGTCCTTGCCGAGGAGCTGGATCGCATCGTCCGGCACGCCGCGGTTCCGCAGGAGCGTGCGCGCGACGTCGTCGAACCACGGCCAGCGGATCTTGTCGCGCTCGAGCGCGACGTAGCGCGGCTCGCGCCACGGCACGGTGAGGTAGACGACGCGAGCGAACCCCTGCTGGTAGAGGCTTGCGCCGGTGAGCGCCCGCGTCACGTCGGAGCCGAGCACGATGATCGCGTCCGCTTTGTCCGGCGCGTCGGACGCCGCGAGCCAGGCGGGCGCCTGGCGGAGGAGGAGCGCCGCCGTCCCTGCGATCGCGAGAAGGGCGACGAGCAAGCCGAGTGCGCAGCGCTTCAGACAGGTCATAATCCGCCCCCCATGGAGCCGCCGATTCTATGCGCCCCCTGAAGCGCTGGCTCGCGCGCCGACGCTCGTCGGTCCAGGTGAGCGAGTCGGGCGGCGTGCGCCTGCTGCACCTCGGCGGCCACGCGATCCAGAGCGCGATCCGGCTCGAGTCGCCCGACCGCCTGGAGCTCGCGTACACCCGTGCGATGATGGTATTCCTGCTCTTCGCGCCGGCGCCGCGCGAGCTCCTGATGGTCGGTCTCGGCGGCGGCTCGATCGCGCGCTTCGCGCACGGGCAGCTGCCGCGGACCCGCATGACGGTCGTGGAGATCAATCCGGAGGTGGTCGCCGCCGCGCGCACCTTCTTCGGCCTGCCGCCGGACGAGGACCGGGTCAAGGTGCTGGTGGCGGACGGCGCCGCGTACGTGCCGTCACGCCCCGCCGCGTGCGACGTGCTGCTCCTCGACGCGTTCGAGGACGGCCGGTCGGTACGTGCCCTCGCCACGCAGGAGTTCTACGACGCCTGCCGGGACGCCCTCCGGCCCGGCGGGATCCTGGTCGTGAACTTCATCGCCGACGAGCCGCGGTTCGGCACCTATCTGGCGCGGATCGAGCGGGCGTTCGGCGGCAAGGTCCTCTGCCTGCCGGCCGAGGACCGGGTCAACATGATCGTGCTCGGGCTCAGGGGCCGTGCGACGCGCATCCCGGTCGCGCCGCTGAAACGCACGGCGCGCGAGCTAAGACGCCGCTACGACTTGCCTTTCGACCGGTTCGTCCGCGACCTGGTCGAGCACAACCCCGGCACCGCGGCGCATCTCGCGCTCGAACGCGACGAAGGCGGCGCGCCACGCCGTCGGCGGCCTTGACAGCAGGCGACCATCGATCGCGCGTCGGTAGAGAACCTGTTCCTCGCGGCGGCGTCTGGGCCGGTGTTAGAGTCCGCGTCGCTCCGGCGGCGCGAACGAAGACCAACGATGGCGGCGCGCGCCGCGAGCCCGAAAGGAGACGAATGAGATGAGCGGGACGGATGCGCTCGTTCGGGCGCGCATCGACCTCGCGGCCGCGCTCCGCTGGGCGACCCGGCTGGGGCTCTCCGAGGGCGTGTGCAATCACTTCAGCCTCGTCGCGCCGGGGCTCCAGGATCGGTACCTCATCAATCCGCAAGGCCGGCACTGGTCGGAGCTCTCCCCGGCCGACCTGCTGCTCATCGACGGCAAGGGCAACGTCATCGAAGGCCGCCACACCGTTGAGCCGACGGCGTTTTTCATCCACGCCCGGCTGCACAGGTCGAAGCGGGCGCCGGCTTGCGTTCTGCACACCCACATGCCGTTCGCGACCTCGCTGACGCTGCTCGAGGGGGGCCGGCTCGAGCCGGCGAGCCAGAACGCCCTCAAGTTCTACGGGAGGGTCGCGTACGACGAGGAGTACAACGGCCTGGTCCTGGACAACGCCGAGGGCGACCGCATCGCGTCCCGGATGAACGGCGCCGACGTGCTCTTCCTCGCGAACCACGGCGTGATCGTCTGCGGCGACAGCGTCGCGTGGGCCTTCGACGACCTGTACTACCTGGAGCGCGCCTGCATGGTGCAGGTGCTCGCGCAGAGCACCGGCAAGCACCTCAAGCGCCTCTCGCACAGCGTCGCCTCCGCGACGGCGAAGCAGATGGCGGCCGAACGGGAGCAGTCGGACCTGCACTTCGCCGCCCTGAAGCGCATCCTCGACAAGGAGGACCCCGGCTGGTCCGGGCTGGACTAGCCGGAGGGAGCGTCAGCGCGCCGGAGGTGCGGCCGCGAGCCCGGCGCGGATCGCACCGACGAGCGCCTCGGGCGTCCCGTCGACGTCCACGACGATCGCATCGCGCGGCTCCTCGAGGGCCGCGAACTGCGAGTCGAGCAGGGCCGGGTTCATGAAATGCCCCCCGCGCCCCGCCAACCGCGGGCCGATCACCGCTTGGCTCCCGCGCAGGTAAACGAGCCTCGCGTCGGCGAGGCCGCGCGCGAGCGCCTCCCGATAGCTCGCCTTCAGGGCCGAGCACGCGAGCACGACGCCGGCGCCGCGCTGCGCGCGCTCCTGCAGCACTCCGTTCAACCGCGCGAGCCAGGGCGACCGATCGTCGTCGCCGAGCGGCTGGCCGGCACGCATCTTCGCCACGCTGGCCGGCGGATGGTAGTCATCGGCGTCGATGAACTCGCAGGCGAGGGACGCGGCGAGGCGGCTGCCGACGGTGGTCTTGCCGGCGCCCGCGACACCCATGACGATCACGATCAACGACCGGGACCTTCGATCAGGGGTTCGGGCGCTCGGGGGCGTGCCCGCCGAAGGCGTTGCGCATCAGCGCGAGCAGCCGCGCCGGGAAGTCGTTCGCACCCTGGGTCGCGAAGCGCATGGTCAGCGCGGCCGCGGTCACCGGCGCCGGCACGCCGAGCTCGACCGCTTCCTGGACGGCCCAGCGGCCCTCGCCCGAGTCCCGAACGACGGGCGCGATCGCGGCGAGATCCGGCCCGCCAGCGAGGGCCTCGGCGGTGAGGTCGAGCAGCCACGAACGGATCACGCTGCCGTGGCGCCAGTGCTCGGCGACCGCGGCGACGTCCAGCGCGAACTCCTGCTTCGCCACGAGCAGCGCGAGCCCTTCCGCGTACGCCTGCATCATCCCGTACTCGATGGCGTTGTGGACCATCTTCACGAAATGGCCGCTGCCGCCCGGCCCGCAGTGCAGCCAGCCGCGGTCGGGGGCGGGCGCGAGAATCCGGGCGAGCGGCGCGACCCGCTCGACCGCCTCGGGCGCGCCGCCGAGCATGAGCATGTAGCCGTTCGCGAGGCCCCAGACGCCGCCGGAGACTCCGGCATCGACGAACGCGATGCTGCGCTCGGCGAGCGCCGCCCCGCG
>DATEDA010000053.1:0-4893 GCA_035286595.1 Burkholderiales bacterium
TCATCGGAGTCCGAGCCCTCTACGCTGCGAGCTCGCCAGGGCGATGGCAGCTGGCGCTTGCCTTACGCCTCACACCGTCCGCCGTTTTCGACTGGTAGGCGGTTGACAACCGCACCTATCTACACTGCGTCACCAAGCTCATCGTCGAGGGTTGGCCGCACAAGAAGCTGCGAGAGCTTCTGCCGGACAGGATCGCTGCGGCACGCCCCGAGCTCTACGCTTCGCACCGCCCGCCCGCGCGACCGCCGTAAACGATCGGTTCCGATCGCTGCGATTTGGCGATAGTTCCTCGACGGACGCGGCGTCGCGTGGCGGGCACCCGATTTCGGCAGCCCTCGATCCAGCGCGCGCCGGGCCGATCCGACCGTGCACCGCAGCCGCCGTGCGATCTGCGGCCAGGTGTGGCCGGCCGCGCGCAACGCGACGACGCGCTCGGGCGACGGGGCACTCTTGCCGAGCGGGCGACCGAGCTTCTTGCCTGCGCGCCGCGCGGCGGCGAGACCGTCGAGCGTGCGCTCGACGATCACCGCGCGCTCGAACTCCGCAACCGCCGCGAGTACGGTGAACGTCAGATCCGAGACGGCGTCGTGCTGCGGCCGAACCTCGAGGCCCTGTGCGGTGGCGACAAAGCCGACGCCCGCAGAGCGCAGGCGACGCAGGTTCGCGAGCAGATCGAGGGTGGAGCGGCCGAAGCGATCGAGGCGCTGCACGATGACCACGTCGATCTCGCCGCGCTGCGCGGCGCCAAGGATGCGATCGAGACCCGGCCGAACGCTGCCGCGCCCCGACGCGGTCTCCTCGACCTCAAGCACGACACCCAGGCCACGCGTGGCAGCAGCGGCCCGTAGCTCGCTGCGCGCCAGGCGGAGATTCTGCTCGCGAGTGCTGACCCGGTGGTAGAGCGCGGCGCGCCGGCGGAGATGGTCGGCCATGGCGCCAGACCCTACGCCGCCCCGACCTCAGTTGGGCGCGGTCAAGACGCTGCTCGCGGACGGGTTACTGTGAACGTTGAGCATGTGCGGCTCCCGCGCGCACGACGTCGATGATGCCACAGGCTCGGGCGAGTGGCGATAATCGTCAAGGCGCGAGGAGACCCGGAGGGTCACCGCGAAGCGGTGGCCCTCCGGGCTTTGCGCACATGCTGTGTTGGTGGGATGCGCGCTCGCGCGACGCTAGTTGTCGTTGCCGACCGTCGTCCACGGAGCTCGAGGCCTGAAACCCCGGACGGTCTGAGGGTGGGCGCTCGTCTCCACGAGGACGAGCATGTCACGGACGAAGATGGCGAAGCGTCGGCAGTTGTACACGACGAGGCGGCGCACGAAGATCCTTGCAACGGTGAAGACGAAGGGCGTCGCCGAGGCGGCACGGGAGCACGGCGTTCCGCAGACCACGATCAGCAATTGGCTGAATCGTGACGCGGCGAAGGTCGTGAAGGAGGCACCGAGCGCGTCGCCGAAGCGGGTTGTCGCGAAGAGCTATACGCCGAGCGAGAAGGCCGCGGTGTTGGAGGACGCGGCGGCGCACGGCGTGACGGCGGCGTCGAAGGTGTCGGGCGCGAGCCGCTTCTCGATTTACGAGTGGCAGCGCAAGGTCACGCGCGCGGCGAAGGGCGAGGGCCCATCGCCGACGAGCGGACCGAGTACGGGCGACATCGAGGCGAAGCGCGACGCGGAGATCCTCGACGAGTACAAGACGCATCCCGGGCTCGGGCCAAGCCAGGTGCGAAACCAGCTGCGCCGCCGGGGCGTCAAGGTGTCGATGACGACGACGCGCCGGGTGATGGAGGGCGCGGGGTATCGGCCGCCGAAGGTCGAGCGGCAGAAGCACAGCCGCCGCTATGAGGCGGTGCGGCCGAACCACATGTGGCACCTCGACTTCGTGCAGCGCTACATCGGCAAGGCGTCGACGTTCACGCTGATCTTGATCGACGACCACTCTCGCTTCGTCGTGGGCCACGGCGTCGACGACGCGGAGCGAGCCGACATGGTGATCGACACCTTCGAGCAAGCGGTGGCGCGTCACGGGCGGCCCGAGCTTGTCATGCACGACAAGGGCGGCGCGTTTTGGTCGTGGCGCGGGATCTCGCGGTTCACGTCGCTGTTGACGGAAATGGGCATCGATCAAGTCGTCGCCGAGCAAAAAGAATGGAACGGGAAGATCGAGGTCTTCAACGCCAACCTTCACAAGGAGCTGTTCGACAAGCAGCGCTTCTACGACGTCGCCGAGATGCGACGACGGCTCGAGACGCACCTGCGCTGGTACAACCATTCGCGCACGCACCACGCGTTGGGCGGGCTGCTCGTGCCCGCGGATCGATACTTCGGGCGCGTCGCCGAAGTGCTCGCGCGCATCGAGGCGGGCGCCGGGCGCGAGATCGGCGACGGCGTAGAGCTGCGCGAGCGGTGCCTCGAGCTGTTCAAGGTGGTGAGCAAGGACGGCGCGCCCGAGGTGTGGCTCCTCGGACAGCGCCTGAGCGTGCCGCTCGGCACGTAGAAAGAGAGTGCGGTCTTCGTCGATTTGGGCAAGAGGAAGTTGCGTGCAACCTCAGGCTCAACACCAGCGGAGACCGCTCCGTGCATCTACACGACGACACGCCGGCCGTCTCGCCCAACGTGACGGCCGGCGTTTTTCTTTGCGCCCGCTTCTTGGCCGAACCTCTCGGCCTCTCTATGCCGAGCCCGCAGGACATCTTCGAGGCCACCGGCGCCACGCGAACCCGCGCGTACGAGCTCGCGCAGGAGCTCCGCACGTCGCTGCCGGCGCTCGCTCGCGCTCCGGGCCGGCCGCCGGTCGTGCGCGAGCCGGTCCCGCACAACGATGTCGTCGCGCTCTGTGGCGAAGTCTCGCGCTTCGAGCGGGCGCACCCGGGCTGCGTCCACGTCGTGGGCGAGCGCGGGCGCTACGGCGACGTCTTCCGGCTCTTCATCGTCGAGCTGCGTGAGCGGCACGCGAGTATGTCGCTCGCAGACTTCGCCGCCGTCATCGATGTGCCGCTCGGCACGGTCGAGGACTGGCTGCGCGCCCCGAAGCCCACCGTCGACGTCGACGAGCCGGCCGCGGCCGAGCACGAGGCGAACCAGGTGCAGATCGAGACCGTGCTCGCCGCCAAGCGCGCGTGGAGCGGAGATTTCAGCACGTTCTGCGAGCACGTGCGTCGCGACCACCGGCTCGACTTCGGCAGGACGATGATCGCGAGCATCTTGGCGGCGCACGGCGAGCGCAAACCCGCGAAGCGCGCGGGCCGCTCGCGCGACGAGGAGGCGCTACGCGGCGCGTTCGAGACGTTCTTCCCCGGCGCCCAATGGGTGGGCGACGGCAAGCAGGTCAACGTCCGCGTCGACGGCGTCAACTACACGCAGAACCTCGAGCTCGTCATCGACGCCAAGACCGCCGCCGCCGTGGGCATCAGCGTCCGCGTCGAGGAGGACAGCGCCGCCGTCGTCGAAGCCTTCCACAGCGGCAAGGACACCGCCGGCGAGCCGCCGCTCGCGTTGCTCCTCGACAACCGGCCCTCGAATCACACGCCCGACGTCGATGCTGCGCTCGGCGACACGATGCGCATGCGTTCGACGCCCGGACGCGCCCAAAACAAGGCGCACGTCGAGGGCGCGTTCGGCCTGTTCTCGCAGAAGGCGCCGCCGATCGACGTCGACACGCGCGACCCTCGGGCGCTCGCGCGTACCGTCGCGTTCCTCGTGGCGCTCACGTTCTTCCGCGCGCAGAACAACACGCCACGTCGTGACATGAACGGCTTCACGCGCATCGAGCTGTACGGCGAGACCGTCACGCCCGAGGCGCGCGAAGCCGCCCGAGCGGCGCTGAGCGAGCGCATGAAGAAGCTCGAGCTCGCGCGACAGACACGCGCTGCGCGACTCGACCCCGTCGCGTGCGCGCTCCTCGACGACGCCTTCACTCGCCTCGGTCTCCTCGATCCTGAGCGCCACATCCGCGATGCGATCGCCTGTTATCGCCGCGACTCGATCCACAGCGGCATCGCCATCTTCGAGGGCAAGCGCGCAGCGGGAACGCTCCCCGCCGGCGTCGACGCGCGATATCTGCTCGGCATCGTGCGTAACGTCGAGCACGTGTACGAGGCCGACTTCCTCGTCGAAGCGCTCCTGCGTGAGCGTCTCCGCGCGCGCGACCGCTTTCTCGAACCGCTCGTCCGCGAGTGCGACGCGTTCCTCGCAGCGACGAGCGACGTCGGCAAAGCACTCGACGGCTTGGTAGACCGCATCGTCGGCGCCGAGCACTCCATCGATCGCCACTTCTGGCTCGACGCCGCCGCGCGGCTCCTTCGCCCCGTCGACGAAGAACAGCGCTGCACCTTGGTGCGCCGCGCCGCGCGACGCACCCACGCGTCGTTCCGCCTGCCCGTGCGCGACCGCGACCACCTCGTGCTCGCGCTCCTGCGCCTCCTCTGGCCGCTCGATTGAGCGCTCGCGCGTCGTGTTGCCGTCGCCGTCGCCCTCGCCTGCGACGCGGAGCGCCTGGGGCGACGACGACGGGGACGGCGCACATCGCCGCCGTCATCGGAGTCCGAGCCCTCTACGCTGCGAGCTCGCCAGGGCGATGGCAGCTGGCGCTTGCCTTACGCCTCACACCGTCCGCCGTTTTCGACTGGTAGGCGGTTGACAACCGCACTTACCCGCAACGAGCAAGAGCGGCGATTCGTCACCGTGGTGGACGGCATCATCACCAGCGAGAGCTGGGAACGCGAGGTCCTGTCGCGCCGGGTGCGCACTACCTGGCAGGCATCGAGCAGGACGCGCGTGACCACGACCAAGCTCGGCCGGAGCGCGCGGGTGGTGCAGGACGCGCTGGCGCGCCCCGTACAGCTGCAGGTGGGCGACCTCTTGCCCACCTCGATCTCCTATGACGCCGACGGCCGCC
>DATEDA010000054.1:0-3381 GCA_035286595.1 Burkholderiales bacterium
GGGCCGCTTCGGCAACGCCGTGTGCTCGGTCTGTCGCGCGGCCTGATGCTCGAGCACGATCTTGCGCACGGTGTTGCGGCTGATCGACAGGGCACGCGCGATGGCGCGCCAGCGCACGCCCTGCGCGTGCAGGGTCACGACCTTGTGCACGAGCTCTTCGCGAGTCGACCACGTGCTCATGCGACGCCTCCGGCGGCGGCGACACGCTCGACCGTGCGTCCGAGCGCGCCGAGCACGGGTACGAGGTCCATCAAAGCGTGTGCCGTGACCTCGGCGACACGCGGTCCGAACACCGCGAGCGGCTGCGCGAGCAGACGTCCCTCGAGCCGTCCGGCGGCGCGGCGCACGGTGGCGACGTCCGCAAGGATCCACTCGGCGGTCGTGCGGGCCCGGCGCGCGGGGTGCGGCGCGGATCGCGGGCCCGGATGCTCGAGCCGGTCGCGGAGCAAAGCGGCACGGGCCTCGTCGCTGCCCTGCGCGAGAAGGTCGCGGACCAGCTGCGCCGTCTGGCGGACGGTCATGCCGGTGCGCGTCACGATCTGCGCGGCCGGCTGCTGGTTGCCACGTGGCAACTGCGCCAGCTCCATCGCCGCGCGCGGCGCGAGCAGCCCGAGTCGCACATCGGCCTGCACCGCCTCGTCCAGGCCCTCGGCGACCAGCAGCCGCCGCGACACCCAGCTCTTGTGCCGCCCCAGGCGCGCCCCGATCTCGGGCTGCGTGACGTGATCGTCGCGGTAGAGCGAGCGCACCAGCCACCCCTCCTCGATCTCGGTCAGCCCCGAGCGCTCGTGCAGGAGCGCGACGGCGATCTTGGCCCCGACCAGATCGACGTCGAGCGTTTGCGCGCGTAGCTCCCGCCATCCGAGCACGCGCGCCGCGCGAAGCCGCTTGAACCCGTCGATGACCTCGACGCCGTCGTCGGTCGCGAACACCGCCACGGCCGACAGCTGCCCATGGCGCTCGAGCGAGCGGCGCATCGTCGCGATGGACTCGGGCTCGCACAGACGCAGCGCGCCAAGGCGCTCGCCGAGCGTCTCGACGCGAACCCGCTTTTCTGCCGCACCGTCCAGCACGAGGGCACTCTCATCACGAACGGGATCGCAGGTCGAACCTGGTGCGTGACGGCGTGTCCCAAGATCCCCCCTCAATCGCCCGCCTTTTCAACCACTTGCGACGGGAAGCTGGCGCGTGACGGCGCGCCACCTGGCGCCTGGTCCGTCCCATCAGACCGCGAGATCGCTCGGACAATCCCGGGCAAATGACGCGTGAGGCTGGCGCGTGATGCGGCCGCCGCCCTGTCCCAAAAGTCGAGCACCTTCGCCTTGATTTCCGCGTACTTCGGCGCGGAGGGTGGCGCGTGACGATCCCCGTCGGTCCGCCGGTCGCGGCGGTCCTGCTGACGTTGGCGGTCATCGGCGCGGTAGTCCTGCACCGATCGCAAACGTCGCGCGCGAGCCAGCTTGCGCCGCCGCGACGCTCGGCACGCCGGCCCGCAAACTCGCTGCGTCCCGGCCGCCGTCGCTGCCGGCCAGTACCAGCAGCGGCACTCCGTACATCGCCTTCGACCTCGGTCGCACCCGTGCATGGACACGAGGCTTCTCGCGCGGGCGCCGTCGTGGCGACCGAGTACTGCGGCGGGTGGATCTCGAACGCGTGACCCGTGGCGCAGTGGATCACGATCCCGCCGCTGCGCGGACGGCGGAGCCCCGGCGACGGTGGATCTCTATCCCGCCGCGAGGTGGATCACGCGGAGGCCGGCGCTAAAGTCGGAAGTATCTCCGAGGATGTCGCGCAGGTCTGCAGGACGAACCGCATTGTCTCCCAGGGGCTGATCGACGAAGCGCGCCACAGCGCGGCGGAGGAGCTCCAAGAAGGTCGCGATTTCTCGCGCGGCCTCGTCCGCAACCTCCAGACCGACGATCGTCAGGCGGATCCGGTCGTCTGCCGTCACCGCTGAAAGGTCGTACGGGAGCCGCATGCGGAACTCGTCGAAGCTGCGGCCCTCCTTCTGATGCAGCGTCCGGTACCGCTTGAGGGTCGGCCACTTTCCGGACGCGCGCCACGCGTCTGCAAGCTGCCGGAGGAAAGCGAGTTGCTCAGCGTCTGCTACTTGCCGCGGCGGAGTCACGGACGAGTCCCGCTGCGATTCTAGCCCGGTCGCATCAAGATCAAGCCGCCAGGAACAGACGGCCCGTGTTCAGACGGGAATCAGGGGCGTCGACTACTTCGGACGCGGATCAGGGTTCCGAGTAGGCCGCGCGAACCTCGTCGGCCTGCGCCCCCAGCACCGCCCGCAGCCTTTCTTCCGCCTGGGCGAGGTACCGCTTCACCGTCGCGAGGCTGACGCCCACGGCCTCGGCGGTCTCCTCGAGCGTGAGCCCCTCTCCGTGCCGCAGCTCGAACGCGATCTGTTGATCGACCGGGAGCGATCGGAGCGCCACGAGCAGTCGGTTGCGGTCCGCGATCACGCTGCTCGGCGAGCGCGTCGCCTCGGCGGCGCAATGCACGCTGCTGTCGAAGGGCTCGCTCCCTCGACGCCGCTCGTAGTACTTGAGGACCTGCTTGCGCGCGATGCCCCAGAGGTAGGCGCGCTCCGCTCCGGCTTGGTCGGGCTTGCGCGCGAGGAACGCTTCGAACGTGCTCTGCACGAGATCGAGGATGTCGGCGTCCGCGACCTTCGTCCGGAAGAAGCGCTGGAGCTTGGGCCATTCCTTGCTGATCAGTCCCTTGAGCATTTCGCGGCGATGCGGGTCCTCGATCATCTGTCCCGTCCTCCAACGTCATGTCCGTCCACGCGGCCGAATCGGCTCACCGGCCGTGCCGCCCGCCCCTCAGGTCGCCGGAGTAAGGCCCTCGCCCCGATGTCGTCGGGATCGTTTCGAATTCACCCTCGACTGCGTCACCGTCGAACCTCAGCGTGAAGACGTGGTCACGCTGCGCCGGTCGGCCCGGCGGTGGGATCGTGAGGCCCAAGGAGTAAATGATCGCGTCGCCCCGCCTCTTCACTACCCGAACCGGAACGGTCGCGCTGCGGAGAGTCCCCGGGGGAGCCGGGCGATGCGTCCAAGGCAACGCGGTTCTGTCCTCCACGTACGCGAGGCATGCGTCTCCTTCCCGAAGAACGAGCTCGAAGTCGGCCGCATCTCCTACCCCGATGCGGGGTTCCCGTGTCTCATCGACGGTCGCCCGGAATCGCCAGGTTCCGTCCGCGGCGTGGCACGGTCCCTCCAGCCCAGCGACCGCACGCTCGTACAGACCAATGACGCCCCCGAAGGGCCTCAAAACGATGAGGATAATGAACGCCGCGAACATCGGGGGAACGACGATCGCGCGCCGCCACCAGATTCCCGCCAAGCGATCGACCAGGTGGCGCATCGAGCG
>DATEDA010000055.1:0-18445 GCA_035286595.1 Burkholderiales bacterium
AACAACGACGTCGGCTTGCCGCTCAGCGCGCTGCGGCTGCGCGAGGAGCACGCCTGCGCGGTGCTCGAGATCGGGATGAACCACCCGGGCGAGACCGGCTACCTCGCCGGCATCGCGCGGCCGACGATCGTGGTGATCAACAACGCCCAGCGCGAGCACCAGGAGTTCATGAAGAGCGTCGACGACGTCGCCGCCGAGCACGCCGCGGTGCTGCGCGCCCTGCCGGACGACGGCGTCGCGGTGCTCAACCGCGACGACCCGCACTTCGAGTACTGGGCGGGCGTTGCCGGCAAGCGCCGGATCCTCGACTTCGGCACCGCCGACGGGGCGACCGTGCGCGGCACCTATCGGCTCGCGCCGGCGTCGAGCGAGCTCGAGATCGGGTTCGACGGCGCGCGCGCAAGGGTCACGCTGCAGGTGCCCGGCGTGCACAGCGTGCGCAACGCGCTGGCCGCCGCCGCCGCGGCGCTCGCCGCCGGTGCGAGCCTGGAGGCGGTCGCGCGCGGGCTCGCGGCGTTCCGCGCGGTGAAGGGGAGGCTGCAGTTTCGGCCCGGCCGCAACGGCGTGCTGGTCATCGACGACACCTACAACGCGAACCCGGACTCGGCGCGCGCCGCGATCGAGGTCCTCGCCGCGAGCGAGCGCCCGCGGGTGCTGATCCTCGGCGAGATGGGCGAGGTCGGCGCCCAGGGCGAGGCGTTCCACGAGGAGCTCGGGCGCTACGCGAAGGAGAGCCGCATCGACCGGCTGCTCGCGGTCGGACGGCTCGCGCGGGCCGCGACGCGCGCGTTCGGCGCGGGCGGCGAGCACTTCGACTCGATCGAGGCGGTGATCGCGCGCGCGCAGGGCCTCACCGCGCTGAAGGGCACGATGCTCGTCAAGGGCTCGCGGTTCATGCGCATGGAGCGCGTGGTCGAGCACCTGCTTGCCGAGGAGGCGGCGCAGTGCGGCTAGAAATCGTTCCGAGGGAGCGCAATTTCGTCGCAGCAAAGGAGGAGGACCTCGCGTGCTGCTAGAAATTGCCCAGTACCTTTCGCAGGACATCCGCGCGTTTACCGTCTTCAACTACATCACGCTGCGCGCGGTGCTCGCGGCGCTGACCGCGCTCGTCATCTCGTTCCTCGCCGGCCCGGCGATGATCCGCAAGCTCGCGACCTACAAGATCGGCCAGGCGGTGCGCGACGACGGGCCGCAGACGCACCTCACCAAGGCCGGCACGCCGACGATGGGCGGCGCGCTCCTGCTCGTGTCGATCGTCGTCACGACCGTCCTCTGGGCCGACTGGTCGAACCGCTTCGTGTGGGTGGTGCTCGCGGTCACGCTCGGCTTCGGCGCGATCGGCTGGGTCGACGACTATCGCAAGGTCGTGCACCGCAACCCGAAAGGGCTCTCGGCGCGCGAGAAGTACTTCTGGCAGTCGGTCATCGGGCTCGTGGCCGCGGTGTACCTCGCGTTCGTCGTGCCGACGGCGAGCGCGACCCAGGCCTGGAACCTGTTCGTGCAGTGGGTGACCAGCGGCTTTGCCACCGACCTGCCGGGCAAGGCCGACCTCATCGTGCCGTTCTTCAAGAACATCGCCTATCCGCTCGGCGTCTTCGGCTTCATCCTGGTCACCTACCTCGTGATCGTCGGCACGTCGAACGCGGTGAACCTCACCGACGGGCTCGACGGGCTGGCGATCATGCCGGCAGTGATGGTGGGCGGCGCGCTCGGGATCTTCGCCTACGTCGCCGGCCACGCGGTGTACGCGAAGTACCTGCTGTTCCCCTACATCCCCGGGTCGAGCGAGCTTGCGGTCTTCTGCGGCGCCCTGGTCGGCGCCGGGCTCGGCTTCCTGTGGTTCAACGCCTATCCCGCGGAGGTCTTCATGGGCGACGTCGGCGCGCTCGCGCTCGGCGCGGCGCTCGGCACGGTCGCGGTGATCGCGCGCCAGGAGATCGTGCTGTTCATCATGGGCGGCGTGTTCGTCGCCGAGACGCTCTCGGTGATGGTGCAGGTCTTGTACTTCAAGGCGACCGGCGGCAAGCGGATCTTTCGCATGGCGCCGCTCCACCACCACTACGAGCTCGGCGGGTGGAAAGAGACGCAGGTGGTGGTGAGGTTCTGGATCATCACGGTCGTGCTCGTCCTGTTCGGGCTTTCGACCCTGAAGCTGAGATAGCCGCGGCGTGGAACTGAGCGGACGCAAGGTGCTGGTGCTGGGGCTCGGCGAGACCGGGCTCTCGATGGCGCGCTGGATCGCGCGCGCGGGCGCCGTAATTCGCGCCGCCGACACGCGGGCCGCGCCGCCGGCGCTCGCCGCGCTCCGCGCGGCGCTGCCGCAGGCCGAGGTCGTCACCGGCCCGTTCGCCGACCGCCTGCTCGAGGGCGTCGAGCTCGTCGCCGCGAGCCCCGGTGTCGCGGTCGCCTCGCCCATCGTCCAGGCGGCGCTCGCGCGCGGGCTGGAGGTCGTGGGCGATATCGAGCTCTTCGCGCGCTTTCTCGTGCGCCAGCCCGGAGCGCGCGTGGTCGCGATCACCGGCACGAACGGCAAGACCACCGTCACCGCGCTCGCCGGGAGCATGTGCCGCTCGGCAGGTCTCGACGCCCAGGTTGCCGGGAACATCTCGCCCGCCGTCCTGACGGCGCTCATGGATCGGCTCGATGCCGGCCGGCTCCCCGAGGTCTGGGTCCTCGAGGTGTCGAGCTTCCAGCTCGAGACGACGCGCGGCCTCGCTCCCGACGTCGCGACGGTCCTGAACGTGACCGCCGATCACCTCGACCGGTACCCGGGACTCGAAGCGTACGCCGCCGCCAAGGCGCGAATCTTCGACGGCGGCGGTACGCAGGTGCTCAACCGCGACGACCCTCGTTCCAGCGCACTGCGGCGGACCGGCCGGCGCGTCGTCACGTTCGGCCTCAACCCGCCGCCGGAACACGAGGCGTTCGGGCTGCTCAAGGTGTTCGGGGAGCACTGGCTCGCGATGGGCGCGACGCCGCTCATGGCGGCGCGCGAGCTGAAGCTCGCCGGGCTGCACAACGCCGCGAACGCGCTCGCTGCCCTGGCGTTGTGCCGGTCGATCGGCCTCCCGCTCGCGCCGCTCCTCGACGCGCTGAAGGGCTTCGAGGGCCTTCCGCATCGCGTCGCCCCGGTGGCGCAGGTGGGCGGCGTCTCGTTCTACGACGACTCGAAGGGCACCAACGTCGGATCGACCGTGGCCGCGCTCGCCGGGCTCGCACGGCAGATGAACGGCAGCCACGGGAAAGTGGTCCTCATCGCCGGCGGCGACGGCAAGCAGCAGGACTTCGCGCCGCTGCGCGAGGCGGTCGCCGACGCGGCGCGGACCGTGGTGCTGATCGGCCGGGACGCGCCGCTCATCGAGTCGGCGCTTGCCGGGAGCGGCGCACGCATCGAGCGCGCAGCGAGCATGGAAGAGGCGGTCGCGCGCGCGTTCCACGCGGCCCGCCCCGGCGACGCGGTGCTCCTCTCGCCGGCGTGCGCGAGCTTCGACATGTTCACCGACTACAAGCAGCGGGGCGACGTGTTCTGTGCCGCCGTCCTGGAGCTAGAGCATGCTCGCGCGCGCTGAAAGCGCCCGCCGCCGCGCGCTGGCCGAGTACGACGCGACCGTCGTCTGGGCGAGCGCGCTGCTGCTGACCCTCGGGCTGGTGATGGTCTACTCGGCGTCGATCGCGACCGCCGAGAGCTCGCGCGCGTCGGGCGGGGTCGCGACGTACTACCTCGCCCGCCACGCCGCGTTCCTGGGCGCCGCCGTGCTCGCGGCGCTCGCCGCGTTCCAGATCCCGATGCGCGCCTGGCAGTGGCTCGCGCCGTGGCTCTTCGTCCTCGCCGTGCTGCTGCTCGCGGCGGTCCTCGTCCCGGGCATCGGGCGCGAGGTGAACGGCGCGCGCCGCTGGATCGCGCTCGGGATCGTGAACTTCCAGCCGTCCGAGCTGATGAAGCTCGCGGTGGTGCTCTACACCGCCGACTACGCGGTCCGCAAGCACGCGCTCCTGCACAGCTTCCGCCGCGGCCTGCTGCCGATGCTCGGCGTCATGCTGGTCGTCGGGTGGCTGCTCCTCGGCGAGCCGGACTTCGGCGCGTTCGTCGTCATCTGCGCGATCGCGATCGCGATCCTGTTCGTGGCCGGCATGAACGGCCGCTGGTTCGCCGCGCTGGTCGCGCTCGCGGGGGTCGGCTTCACGCTGCTCGTGGTCACGTCGCCGTACCGCGTGCAGCGGATCTTCGGCTTCATGGACCCGTGGGCCGACGCCTTCGGGCGGGGCTACCAGCTGTCGCACGCGCTGATCGCGTTCGGCCGCGGCGAGTGGTTCGGCGTGGGCCTCGGCGGGAGCGTCGAGAAGCTGCACTACCTGCCGGAGGCGCACACCGACTTCCTGCTCGCGGTCATCGGCGAGGAGCTCGGCTTCGCCGGGGTCGCGGTGGTGATCGGGCTCTTCGCGTGGCTGTGCCTGCGCGCCTTCGCGATCGGCCGGCGCGCCGCCGACCTCGAGCGCCCGTTTGCGGCCCTCGTGGCGCAGGGCATCGCGGTGTGGCTCGGCGTGCAGGCGTTCATCAACATGGGCGTGAACCTGGGCGTGCTCCCGACCAAGGGGCTCACCCTGCCGTTCATGAGCTTCGGCGGGAGCGCGCTCGTCACGAGCTGCGTGGCGCTCGCGATCCTGCTGCGGGTGGACTGGGAAAGCAGGCAGCTCATGCGGGGGGCATCCGCATGAGCCGGCCGTTGCTTGCAACGGCCGGCGCAGTGCGAAGCACTGCGGGCTGCCTGCTTCGGTGGAGGCTAATGCGGCCGGAGGCCGCGTTATCCCGGAGCCAATGCCAACAACAACTTATGAGGGGGCAGCCGGGATGAGCCGCACCGCGCAATCAAATCTGCAGTCGCTCGAGCCGCGCGTCCTGTCGATGGACACCACGACGCACATCGCGCTGGCGGACGCAGGGGGCGAGGCGGAAGCGATCGCCGAGGCGGCGGAGATCGAGGTGAATGCCACGTCTTGCGCCGACGGGGTCGAGGAATGCGCCGCGGCACGCGAGGCGCCGGAACCGCTGGCGCTGACTTGCGAGGCGGATCTCCGCGTGGGTTGGGGCGAACTGCAAGAGTGGCTCGCACGATCATGATCATGGCAGGGGGAACCGGCGGCCACGTTTTCCCGGCGCTCGCGGTGGCCGACTGCCTCCGCGCGGACGGCTGGCGCGTGGTGTGGCTCGGCGCGCGCACCGGAATGGAGGCGACCGTCGTCCCGCGGCACGGCCACGAGATGGCCTGGATCCGCTTCGCGGGCCTGCGGGGCAAGGGCCTGCTCGCGAAGCTCCTCCTGCCGCTGAACCTGCTCGTCGCCTTCTGGCAGAGCCTGCGGGCGATCCGCGCGCACCGGCCGGACGTCGTCCTCGGCATGGGCGGCTACATCGCGTTCCCCGGCGGGATGATGGCCGCGCTCCTCGGGCGCCCGCTCGTGATCCACGAGCAGAACTCGATCGCCGGCCTGGCGAACCGGGTGCTCGCGGGCGTCGCCGACCGGATCCTCGTCGCGTTCCCGGGTGCACTGCCCCGGTCGCGGCTCGTCGGCAATCCCGTGCGCGACGCGATCGCCGGCGTGTCCCCGCCCGCCGCGCGCTATGCCGGGCGGTCGGGGCCGCTCCGGGTGCTCGTCGTGGGCGGCAGCCTCGGCGCGGCGGCATTGAACGAGCTCGTCCCGAAGGCGCTGGCGCTGCTGCCGGCCGATGCGCGCCCACGGGTAACGCATCAGTCGGGCACGCGGCATCTCGACGCGTTGCGGGCGCACTACGCCGCCGCCGGCGTCGCGGGCAACCTGGTCGCCTTCATCGACGACATGGCCGAGGCGTACGCCGACGCCGACGTGGTCCTCTGCCGCGCCGGCGCGACGACCGTGGCCGAGCTCGCGGCAGCCGGCGTCCCCGCGATCCTCGTCCCCTTCCCGTTCGCGGTCGACGATCACCAGACCACGAACGCGCGCTACCTCGCCGAGCAGGGCGCGGCGGTCCTCGTCCCGCAGCGCAGCCTCACTCCCGGGAAGCTCGCCGACACCTTGCGCGGATTCACGCGCCCGGCGCTCGCCACGATGGCCGAGAAGGCGCGCGCGCTGGGCCGGCCGGACGCCGCGCGCGCGGTGGCCGAAGCCTGCAGCGAACTCGCCGAAATGAACCGGTGAAGCACAAGGTCAAGCACATCCACTTCGTCGGCATCGGCGGCTCCGGGATGAGCGGCATCGCCGAGGTGCTGCTCAATCTCGGCTATCGGGTGAGCGGCTCGGACATCGCCGCGAACCCGGCGACCGACCGGCTCACGAAGCTGGGCGCGAAGGTCGCGATCGGACACGCGGCCGAACACGTGGCCGGCGCGGACGCGGTCGTCGTCTCGACGGCGGTGAGGCCGGACAACCCGGAGGTGATCAGCGCGCGGAGCCGGCGCGTCCCGGTGGTGCCGCGCGCACTGATGCTCGCCGAGCTGATGCGCCTCAAGCAGGGAATCGCGGTCGCGGGCACCCACGGCAAGACCACCACCACGAGCCTGGTCGCGAGCGTGCTCGCCGAAGGGGGGCTCGATCCGACGTTCGTGATCGGCGGACGGCTGACCGCCGCCGCCTCCAGCGCCCGGCTCGGCGCGGGCGAGTTCATCGTCGTCGAGGCCGACGAGTCGGACGCATCGTTCCTCCATCTGCAGCCGGTGATGGCGGTGGTCACGAACATCGACGCCGATCACATGGAGACCTACCAGCACGACTTCGCGCGCCTGAAGCAGGCGTTCGTGCAGTTTCTCCAGAACCTGCCCTTCTACGGCGCCGCGATCCTGTGCGCCGACGACGCGAACGTGCGCGAGATCATGCCCTTCGTGTCGAAGCCGATCGTCACTTACGGCGTCGCCGCCGAGGCGATGGTGCGCGCCGAAGGGCTCGAGGTCCGCAACGGCGAGATGTGCTTCCGCGCGGTCCGCGAGGGCGTCTCGGGCTCACTCGAGGTCCGGCTCAACCTCCCCGGGCGCCACAACGTCCAGAACGCGCTCGCCGCGATCGCCGTCGGCACCGAGCTCGGGGTCGGGAACGCCGCGATCCTCAAGGCGCTGGCGGAGTTCCGCGGGGTCGGGCGCCGGTTCCAGCGCTATGGCGAGGCGGCGCTTCCGGGCGGCGGGCGCTACACGCTCGTCGACGACTACGGCCATCACCCGGCCGAGATGGCCGCGGCGCTCGAGGCGGCGCGCGGCGCGTTTCCCGGGCGCCGGATCGTGCTCGCCTTCCAGCCGCACCGCTATACCCGCACGCGCGACCTCTTCGAGGACTTCGTGCGCGTGCTCTCGACGGTCGATGCCCTGGTGCTCGCCGAGGTCTATCCGGCGGGCGAAGCGCCGATCGTCGCCGCGGACGGGCGGGCGCTGGCACGCGCGGTGCGCGTGGCGGGGAAGGTCGAGCCGCTGTTCGTCGAGCACGTCGCCGACCTGCCGGCGGCGATCCTGCAGGTCGCGCGCGACGGCGACGTGGTCGTGACCATGGGCGCGGGCTCGATCGGCGGCGTGCCGCAGAAGCTGGTGGCGGGTAATGGGTAATGAACAGGTCCGCGGCTGGTGGGGATGGGCAGCGCGGACCGAGACGCCCGCACCCGTCGCCCGCGACCCGGCGCTCGTCCGGTTCTTCATGAGCGAGCCGGTCGGCCTCGGCGAGACCCGGCTGCGCGGCCGGTTGCTCGAGCACGAGCCGATGGCACGGCGCGTGTCCTGGCGCGCCGGCGGCGCGGCGGCGCGGGCGTACGTGCCGCACGACCTCGCGGACCTGCAGCTCTTCCTGCAGCTCGCGCCGCCGCAGGAGCCGGTCGTCTTCGTCGGTCTCGGCTCGAACCTCCTCGTCCGCGACGGCGGCTTCGACGGCACCGTCGTGCTCATGCACGACACCCACGGCGCCGTGCGGCTCGACGGCGAGCTCGTCTTCGCCGAGGCCGGCGTGGCGAGCCCCAAGGTCGCACGCTTCGCGGCGACTCACGGGCTCGAGGGTGCCGAGTTCTTCGCCGGCGTCCCCGGGACGGTCGGCGGCGCGCTCGCGATGAACGCCGGCTGCTATGGCTCCGAGACCTGGGAGTTCGTGGCTCGCGCCGATACGGTCGACCGTCACGGCCGGCTGCGGGCGCGAACGCCGGAGGACTTCGAGCTCGGTTATCGGCACGTGAAGCTGGCGGTCGACGAACGCCGGTTCACGACCGAAGGCGAGCCGCCGCCGGGCCCGCGTCCGGAGGAGTGGTTCGTCTCGGCCTGGTTCCGGTTCCGTCGCGGCGACGGCGAGCGGGCGCGGCGGCGGATCAAGGCGCTGCTCGCGCGGCGGATCGCGACCCAGCCGCTCGCCCTCCCGAACGCCGGCTCGGTGTTCCGCAATCCGCCGGGCGACCACGCCGCCCGGCTCATCGAGGCCTGCGGGCTCAAGGGCTTCGCGATCGGCGGCGCGCGGATCTCGGAGCAGCACGCCAACTTCATCGTGAACCCGAAGGGGAGCGCGCGGGCCGCGGACATCGAGGCGCTGATCGAGCACGCGCGGCGCGTGGTGCGCGACCGCTTCGGCATCGATCTCGTGCCCGAGGTCCGGATCATCGGGGAGCGAGGGTAGTCCGATGAGCTTCGGCAAGGTCGCCGTTCTGCTCGGGGGCCGCTCCGCGGAGCGCGAGGTGTCGCTGAAGAGCGGCGCGATGGTGCTCGCCGCCCTGCAGCAGCAGGGCGTGAATGCGCACGCGTTCGATCCGCGCGACCGCGGCCTCGACGCGCTGATCGCCGAGCGGTTCGACCGCGTGTTCATCGCGCTGCACGGCCGCTACGGCGAGGACGGCACGGTCCAGGGCGCCCTCGAGCTCCTCGGCATCCCCTACACCGGCTCGGGCGTGCTCGGCAGCGCCCTCGCGATGGACAAGTGGCGGACGAAGCTCGTGTGGCAGGCCGCGGGCGTCCCGACCCCGCCCTACGAGCTGCTCGGGCCCGACACCGACTTCAAGGCCGTCGCCGCGCGGCTCGGCCTGCCGATCATGGTGAAGCCGGCGAACGAAGGCTCCTCGATCGGGATGACGAAGGTGAAGCGCGCCGCCGACCTCGAGGAGGCTTACGCGCTCGCCGCGAACTACGACCCGGTGGTGCTCGCGGAGGGATTCATCGACGGCATGGAGCTCACCGGCGGCATCCTCGGCCGCGAGGCGCTGCCGCTCATCCGCCTCGAGACGCCGCGCGACTTCTACGACTACGACGCGAAGTACGTCGCCGACGACACGCGCTACCTCCTGCCCTGCGGCCTGCCGGCGGCGGCCGAGCGCGAGCTCCAGGCCGCGGGCTTGCGCGCGTTCGACGTCCTCGCCTGCCGCGGCTGGGGACGCGTCGACCTCATGCTGGACCGCGCGGGGCGGCCGTATTTCCTGGAGGTCAACACCTCGCCCGGGATGACCGATCACTCGCTCGTGCCGATGGCCGCGCGCCACGCGGGGCGCTCCTTCGAGGACCTCTGCGTGCGCATTCTCGAGCTCGCTACCGTCGGGGAGGGGGGCTAGCGTGTGGCATAGCCCCAGGCTCCTGAACGCCGCTGCGGACGCGCTCTACTGCCTCGCGGCCGCGATCGCCGTCTGGATCGCGGTCGAGGCGGCGCTGCGCGCGCCGTTCATGCCGGTGCGGACCGTGGCGCTGACCGGCGACCTCCGCCACGTCGATGCCCAGAGCGTGCGTGCGGGCCTCGAAGGCCGGGTGACCGGCAACTTCTTCGGCGTGGAGCTCGCGGACGTCCGACGCGCGCTCGAGGCGCTGCCCTGGGTTCGCCACGTCGAGGTGCGACGCGAATGGCCGGATCGGCTCGTCGCGCGGATCGAGGAGCACGTCGTGCTGGCGCGCTGGCCGGGCAACCGGCTCGTGAGCACGACCGGCGAGGTGTTCGCGGCGGAGGGCCCCCGTGGTCCGCTCCCGCAGCTCGCGGGCCCGCCGGGCACCGAGCGCGAGGTCGCGCGCCGATTCCTCGCGTTCCGGGAGCTGCTCGCGCCGCTCGGGACCGAGCCGGTGCGGGTCCAGCTGTCGGCGCGCCGGGCGTGGCAGATCCAGCTCGCGAACGGGCTCGTGCTCGAGCTCGGCCGCGACCAGGCGCGGCAGTCCCTCGAGGAGCGGCTCGCGCGCTTCGTCGCGGCGTATCCACGCATCGCGGCGGAGCTCGAGCGGCGGCCCGAGCACATCGACCTCCGCTACCCGAACGGATTTGCGGTCCGCGTCCCGGGATCGGCGGCCGCGCAGAGCGAGCCGCAGGGCCGGCGCACTTGATTGGAGGAAGAGCCATGAAGAAGCACCTTCTGTTCGCCGGCCCAGCCGCGGCCGACGCGCTCGAGCGGATGTTCGACGTCGATCCGCCGGCGCCGCCCGAGGCCGCCGGCGCGCGCGCGCCGTATCTCGGGCGCGCCCGTCGCGACACCCGCAATCTCATCGTGGGCCTCGACATCGGCACCTCGAAGGTCGTCGCGCTCGTGGGCGATCTCCTGCCCGACGGGCGGCTCGAGATCATCGGCATGGGAAGCCACGAGTCGCGGGGCCTCAAGAAGGGCGTCGTCGTGAACATCGAGTCCACGGTCAGCGCGATCCAGCGCGCGCTGGAGGAGGCGGAGCTCATGGCCGACTGCAAGATCCAGCGGGTCCACGTCGGCATCGCGGGCAGCCACATCCGCAGCTTCAACTCGACCGGCATGGTCGCGATCAAGGACAAGGAGGTGACGCCGCTCGACGTCGAGCGCGCGGTCGAGACCGCCCGCGCGATGCCGATCCCGACCGACCAGCAGGTGCTGCACATCCTCACGCAGGAGTTCCTGATCGACGGGCAGGACGGCATCCGCGAGCCGCTCGGGATGTCCGGCGTGCGCCTGGAGGTGAAGGTGCACATCGTCACCGGGGCGGTGAGCGCGGCCCAGAACGTCGTGAAGTGCGTGCGCCGCTGCGGGCTCGAGGTGGCGGACCTGTGCCTCCAGCCGCTCGCCTCCTCGATCGCGGTGCTCTCGGAGGACGAGCGGGAGCTCGGCGTGGCGCTCGTCGACATCGGCGGCGGGACGACCGACATCGCGATCTTCCGCGAGGGCGCGATCCGGCACACCGCGGTCATCCCGATCGCCGGGGACCAGATCACGAACGACGTCGCGATGGCGCTGCGCACGCCGACCCCGGAGGCGGAGCTCGTCAAGATCCGCCACGGCTGCGCGCTGCGGCAGCTCGCCGACCCGGCCGAGACGATCGAGGTGCCGGGGCTCGGCGATCGCCCGCCGCGGAGCCTCTCCCGGCAGACGCTCGCCGAGGTGATCGAGCCGCGCGTCGAGGAGCTCTACACCCTCGTGCAGCAGGTCCTGCGCCAGTCGGGGTTCGAGGAGCTGCTGTCGTCGGGCGTGGTGCTGACCGGCGGCTCGTCGGTCATGCAGGGCATGGCCGAGCTCGGCGAGGAGATCTTCCACATGCCGGTGCGGCTCGGGGTGCCGCGCTACACCGGCGGGCTGGCGGACGTCGTGCAGAGCCCGCGCTACGCCACCGTGATGGGGCTGCTCGCAGAGGGCCGCGCGCAGCTCGAGCGCGGGATCCTGGCGCGGCAGACCGGCAGCTTCCGGGGGACGCTGCGGCGGATGCGGCAATGGTTCCAGAGCAACTTCTGAAAGATCGATGGGTCGTGGGTGACCGGTGGCGTGAATCACGCGGCGCCGGTCACGAAACTCTAGAAAGGAGGCAGGCATGTTCGAGATCGTGGAAACTCATCAAGCGGGCGGGACGGTGATCAAGGTCGTCGGCGTCGGCGGCGCCGGCGGGAACGCGGTCGATCACATGATCCGCAACGGCGTGGTCGGCGTCGAGTTCGTCGCCGCGAACACCGACGCCCAGTCGCTCTCGCGCTGCCTGGCGAAGCACCAGCTGCAGCTCGGCTCGACCGGCCTCGGCGCGGGCGCGAAGCCCGAGGCCGGGCGCGCGGCGGCGCTCGAGCAGCGCGAGACGATCCGCGAGGTCCTCGCGGGCAGCCACATGTGCTTCATCACCGGCGGGATGGGCGGCGGCACCGGGACCGGCGCGGCGCCGGTCGTCGCGGAGATCGCGCGCGAGATGGGCGTGCTCACGGTCGCGGTCGTGACCAAGCCGTTCGCGTTCGAGGGCCGGCGCCTGCGGATCGCCGAGGCGGGGATCGAGGAGCTCGCCGAACACGTCGACTCGCTCATCGTCATCCTCAACGAGAAGCTGATGGACGTGCTGGGCGAGGACGTGTCGATGAAGGACGCCTTCCGGGCGGCCGACGACGTGCTCTACAACGCGGTCGCGGGGATCTCCGAGATCATCAACTGCCCGGGGCTGGTGAACGTCGACTTCGAGGATGTCCGCACGGTCATGGCCGAGATGGGCATGGCGATGATGGGCTCCGCCTACGCCGCGGGCATCGACCGCGCCCGGGTCGCGGCCGAGCAGGCGGTGGCGAGCCCGCTGCTCGAGGGCGTCAACCTGTCGGGCGCGCGCGGCGTCGTGGTGAACATCACGGCGAGCGAAGCCCTCAAGATGCGCGAGGTGCACGAGGTGATGCGCACCATCCAGAGCTTCTCGGCCGAGGACGCGCACATCATCTTCGGCGCGGTCTACGACGAGGCGATGGGCGACAACCTCCGCGTCACGGTCGTGGCGACCGGCCTCGGCAACCGCGAGGTGGTGCGGAGCCAGAAGCCGCAGCTCGTGGTGCAGCGGACCGGCACGGACCACCACCCCGTCGGCATGGTCGTGGACTACGGCTCGCTCGAGGCGGCCCCGGCGGTGTTCCGCAAGAACCGGAACTCCACGGTCGAGGCCCTGAGCGCGAGCGGGGTGGACAAGTACGACATCCCGGCATTCCTGAGGAAGCAGGCCGACTGAGGAGGAGTGTGCAATTCGGCCAGTAGCGGGCCACCTGAACCCTTGCCGTGGCCCGGGGGTGGCGTGATATGCTGCAACCCTTTGCCCGACAAGAAGAATCCGTGCTGAAGCAGCGCACCATCAAGAGCGCGATCAAGGCGACCGGCGTGGGTCTGCACACCGGGAAGAAGGTCACGATGACGCTTCGTCCGGCGCAACCCGATCAGGGCATCGTGTTTCGCCGCCTCGATCTGCCGCAGCCGGTCGACATCCGCGCGGCAGCGCGCGCAGTCACCGATACGCGTCTGTGCAGCGCGGTCGAGGGGCAGGGCGCGAAAGTGGCGACCGTCGAGCACCTCATGTCCGCGCTCGCCGGCCTTGGAATCGACAACCTCTACGTCGATCTCACCGGACCGGAAGTGCCGATCATGGACGGCAGCGCCGGGCCGTTCGTCTACCTGCTGCAGTCCGCCGGCATCGAGGAGCAGCGGGCGCCGAAGCGCTTCTTCCGCATTCGCCGTCCCGTCGAGGTGCGCGACGGCGACAAGTGGGCGCGCTTCGAGCCCTACGACGGCTTCCGCGTCTCGTTCTCGATCGTCTTCGACCACCCGGTGTTCGAGCGGACGAGCCAGTCGCTCACCATCGATTTTGCCGAGACCTCCTACACCAAGGAGGTGGCGCGCGCCCGGACCTTCGGGTTCGTCCAGGACGTCGAGGCGATGCGCGACGCCGGGCTCGCGCTCGGCGGCAGCCTCGACAACGCCGTGGTGCTCGACGAGTACCGGGTGCTGAACACCGACGGCCTGCGCTACGCGGACGAGTTCGTGAAGCACAAGGTGCTCGACGCGATCGGCGATCTCTACCTCGTGGGCCATCCGGTGATCGGGGCGTTCTCGGCCCACAAGTCGGGCCACGCCCTGAACAACCAGCTCCTCCGCGCGACGCTCGACCAGGCGGACGCGTGGGAGCTCGTGAGCTTCGAACGGGCCGAAGAGGCGCCCGCCGGGCTCGCGAAGGCGTTCGCGCTCGCCACCTGAGCCTCACGGCCCTAGCCAGCGGTGCTGCTCTAGTCCGGGCCGCCCCTGCCGACCCGGCGTTGCGGGCGCCATGCCAATGGCATATACTTGGCGGGCCTGCCGTCCCGGGCGCGACAAAGTTGGCAGGCGACTAGTCGTCGCGGGATGCCAGGGCCCGGATCGCGCGCTGCAGCCGGCCGTCGGGCAGCCGACCGCCCAGTTGCGCGAGCGCGGAACGGGCCGCGGCCGAAAGAAGTAGGGCTTTTTTCTCAGGGACTTGCACTGCGAAGCTCCGGGTGGGTTGCACGTCGACTTTGATTCCGGTAGCTTTCAGACCACGCTTGCCCAGGACCTCGAGGATCCTGGGCTCTAAGTGTCGGAGCTTCGCCGCTGTGGCGTTGGTTCCCGCAACAACAACAACGACTCCCTGCTTGTAATTGGCGATCACGCACGATCGCCGCAGGTTATCCGGCAGCACTTCGGAGAGTTGCTGGCGGATGGCGAGGAGTAAGGCGGCCTGGGGCACCAGCCGGCTGGTGCCGTCACCATGGTCCAGGTATTCGCCGAGGCGCTTGGCCTGCATGAGCAATGACCCGAGGGGGGCGCATGCACATTATTGTCGTATCCGACCGGCTGGCCAAGGCCCGGTCGCTGGAGTTTTCCCTCCGGCACCTGGTGCTCGGGGGGCTGGCAATGTCCGCCGGCGTCGTGCTGCTGGCGTTCTTCATTTCCTATCTGGGGGTCCGGCACGCCGCCGACCTCAACCTGCCGGTGCTCCAGTCGCTCGTGCGCTCGGCCGAGCTCGAGGAAACCCGGCGGGCCGACGATTTCCTGCGCCAGAACCTGAACGCGATGGCGGTGAAGCTCGGCGAGATGCAGGCGAACTTGATGCGCCTCGATGCGCTCGGCGAGCGGCTCTCGTCGGCGGCGGGAATCCGGCCGAGCGACTTCCGCTTCGGCGAAGTCCCGGCGCGCGGGGGCGCGATGCCGACCGTCCTCATGCCCCGCGACCTGTCGCTGGGCGAGTTCAGCCGCCAGCTCGACTCCCTCGCGCTGCAGATGGAGACGCGCAGCGACTACTACGACGTGCTCGAGTCCCAGCTCTTCAACGCGCACCTGCGGCAGACCTTCATCCCGACCGCGCTGCCGGTCGAGATGGGCACCTGGAACGCCTCGGGCTTCGGCTGGCGGATCGATCCGATCACCGGCCAGATGGCGATGCACGAAGGCATCGACTTCATCGCCGCGCCGGGCACCCCGATCCATGCCGCCGCGGCAGGGGTCGTCGTCACCGCGGAGTTCCAGCCCGCCTACGGCAACATGGTCGAGGTCGACCACGGCGGGGACCTGCTGACCCGCTACGCCCATGCCTCGAAGGTGCTGGTCAAGCCCGGGCAGCTCGTCAAGCGCGGCGAGAAGATCGCCGAGGTCGGCAGCACCGGTCGCTCGACCGGGCCGCATCTGCACTTCGAGGTGCGCGTCAAGGGCGGGGCGCAGAACCCCGCCCGGTTCCTGTTCGCCCGGACGAGCGTCGCGGCCAGCAAGCGCTAGGCCACTCGGGCCGGCGCGGCGCGCGGCGCACGCGCGTTCGCCGCGGGTCGCGGGAATCGCGCTAGTTCAATGATAAACTAGCGATTTTTCCCCGCACCCGCTCCCCACGCGATGATTCCCCGCCTCCTCAGGGCGATCTTTGGCAGCCGCAATGATCGCCTGCTCAAGCACTACGCGAAGACCGTCACGCGCATCAATGCGCTCGAGGGCGAGATCGCCGCGCTCTCGAACGAGGCGCTCGCGGGCAAGACGCCCGAGTTCAAGGACCGGTTCGCCAAGGGCGAAACGCTCGACGACCTGCTCCCGGAGGCGTTCGCGGTGGTGCGCGAGGCGTCGAAGCGCACCCTGGAGATGCGCCACTTCGACGTGCAGCTCATCGGCGGCATGGTGCTCCACGACGGGAAGATCGCCGAGATGCGCACCGGCGAGGGCAAGACGCTGGTGGCGACCCTGCCCGCGTACCTCAACGCGCTGGCCGGACGCGGCGTCCACATCGTCACGGTCAATGACTACCTCGCGAGCCGCGATGCCGCCTGGATGGGGCAGATCTACGGCTTCCTCGGCATGACCGTCGGGACGATCCTGTCGCAGATGCCGCACGAGGAGAAGCACGCCGCCTACGCCGCCGACATCACCTACGGCACGAACAACGAGTTCGGCTTCGACTACCTGCGCGACAACATGGCGATGCGGGTGGAAGACCGGTTTCAGCGCCGCCTGCAGTTCGCGATCGTCGACGAGGTCGACTCGATCCTGATCGACGAGGCGCGCACCCCGCTCATCATCTCGGGCCAGGCCGAGGACCGCACCGACGTGTACCTGAAGATGGACCAGGTCGCGCCGCTCCTCAAGCGCCAGCCGACGCCCGACGGCCCGGGCGACTTCTACGTCGACGAGAAGAACCACACGGTGCTCCTCTCCGAGACCGGTCACGAGAACGCCGAGGCCTTCCTCGCGCGGGCCGGGATGCTCCCCGAGGGGGCAAGCCTCTACGAGCCCGCCCACGTCAACCTGAACCATCACCTCTACCAGGCGCTGCGCGCGCACAACCTGTATGCGCGCGACCGGCACTACGTCGTGCAGGCGGGCGAGATCATCATCGTCGACGAGTTCACCGGGCGGCTCATGCCCGGCCGGCGCTGGTCGGACGGGCTGCACCAGGCGATCGAGGCGAGGGAGCGGGTCGACATCCAGAGCGAGAATCAGACCCTCGCGTCGATCACCTTCCAGAACTACTTCCGGCTCTACCAGAAGCTCGCCGGCATGACCGGCACCGCCGACACCGAGGCCTACGAGTTCCAGGAGATCTACAGCCTCGAGGTCGTGGTGATCCCGACCCACATGGACATGATCCGCACCGACCGCCTCGACCAGGTCTACAAGACCGAGCACGAGAAGTACGAGGCGGTGGTCGCCGACATCAAGGCCTGCCACGCCCGCGGGCAGCCGGTGCTCGTCGGCACGACCTCGATCGAGAACTCCGAAAAGCTCTCGGGGATGCTGCAGAAGGACGGGTTCGCGCACCAGGTGCTGAACGCGAAGCAGCACGCCCAGGAGGCGCAGATCATCGTGGACGCCGGCCGGCCGAAGGTGGTCACCATCGCCACGAACATGGCCGGCCGCGGCACCGACATCGTCCTCGGCGGCAACGTCGAGAAGCAGGTGGACCTGGTGCGGGCCGATCCGTCGCTCACCGATGGCGAGAAGGCGGCGCGCATCGCCACCCTCCGCGACGATTGGCGCAAGCTCCACCAGCAGGTGGTCGAAGCCGGCGGGCTCCACATCATCGGCACCGAGCGTCACGAGTCGCGGCGCATCGACAACCAGCTGCGCGGCCGCTCGGGGCGCCAGGGCGATCCGGGGTCGTCGCGCTTCTACCTCTCGCTCGAGGATCCGCTGCTGCGGATCTTCGCCGGCGAGCGGATCAAGGGCATCATGGAGCGGCTGAAGATGCCCGAGGGGGAGCCGATCGAGCACACCCTCGTCACCCGTTCGATCGAGAGCGCCCAGCGCAAGGTCGAGGCGCACAACTTCGACATCCGGAAGCAGCTGCTCGAGTACGACAACGTCGCCAACGACCAGCGCAAGAACGTCTACGAGCTGCGCAACCAGGTCCTCGAGGACCAGGGCGTCACGGAGATGGTGAAAAGCCTCCGCGACGGCGTGGTCACCGATCTCTTCCGGGCGCACGTCCCGCCCGAGAGCATGGAGGAGCAGTGGGACCTGCCGGCGCTCGAGGCGGCGTTCCACAGCGAGCTGAACGTCCACGCCCACGCCAGGCAGTGGCTCGCGGACGAGCCGAACCTCGACGAGGACCGTCTGCTCGAGCGGCTGATCAGCGAGACCGACGCCGAGTACGCGCGACGCTACTCGCACGTGCCGCCGGACGCGCGGCGCTACGCCGAGCGGCGGGTGCTGCTGGAGGTGCTCGACCAGCACTGGCGCGAGCACCTTGGCGCGCTCGATCAGCTGCGCCAAGGCATCCATCTGCGCGGCTACGCGCAGAAGAACCCGAAGCAGGAGTACAAGCGGGAGGCGTTCGAGCTGTTCGGGGAAATGCTCGAGGCGGTCAAGCGCCAGGTCACCTACTTTCTGACGCATATCGCGCTCGCCACGCCGGAGCAGGTGCGGCAGGTCGAGCAGCGGGAGGAAGAGGCCCGCGTGCCCCAGAACGTGCAGTACCAGCACCCGGCCTATGAGGAGGCGCTCGTCGGGGCCGGTGCGGAGGCGGAAGCCGAGGGCGACGCCGCGCCGCTGCGCAAGCCCGCGCCGTTCGTGCGCCAGATCGGCAAGGTGGGGCGGAACGAGCCGTGCCCGTGCGGCTCGGGGAAGAAGTACAAGCACTGCCACGGGCGGCTGGCCTGAAAAGCGCGGTCATCGCAGGACCGCCTTTGCATGGCCGTCAATCTCAATCCGCCTGATCCGGCGAAGCTCCTGGGCGTCGCGGGCGTCGAGCTGGGGTCGGCCGAGGCCGGGATCCGCAAGCGCGGCCGGCGCGACCTCATGCTCATGCGGCTCGCGGCGGGG
>DATEDA010000056.1:0-8849 GCA_035286595.1 Burkholderiales bacterium
GCGCGCGCCATCGCCGAGCCGCTGCCCGCCGGCGCGTGCCGCCACCGGGTCACCTTCGTCGGCAGCGCGTACGGCAATCGCCGGCGCTGGATCGCAGCGCTCGCCCGGCACGGGATCGAGGTCGAGTGCTTCGGGCACGGCTGGCCGCACGGCCCGGTGGCCGCCGCCGACATCCCGCGCATCGTGCGCGAGTCGGTGATCAGCCTCAACTTCGGCGACTCGGGACTCCACTTCCGCGGCGTCGTGCCCTATCGGAGCCGGCAGCTCAAGGCGCGGGTGTTCGAAGTGCCCGGGGCGGGGGGGTTTCTTCTGACCGAGAATGCCGAGCATCTCGCGGAGTACTACGTCCCCGGCCGGGAAGTCGAAACGTTCGACTCCGCGGACGAGCTCGTCCGGAAGATCCGCCACCACCTCGCACACCCCGAGGAGCGCGATCGAATCGCCCGCGCGGGACATGCCCGCACCCGCCGCGAGCACACCTACGTCGAGCGCTTCCGCGCGGCGCTCGAGGTCGCGGCGAGGCGGGGCGGCGCTCGTGCGCGGACCGCTGAGCACGACTGCCGCTTCGGCACCCATGCGCTCGACACGCTCGCGGCGCGCCATGCGCCCACGCGATTTCTGAGCGCGCTGCGCAGCGCCCTCGTCCTGCCCGCGACCGCGCTGTACGGACGAGAGCGCGGCCCGCGAGCGGCGCGCCGCCTGCTCTTCGAGCTCTGCTGGCGGCTCGCCGGCCGCCGGACGTACACCGCCGCCGGCTGGCCGGGCCGGCTCTTCTACCGTGACAGCTGAGGCGCCGCTCGTGAGCGTCGCGATGGCGATGCGAAACGCCGAGCGGACGCTTCCCGCGGCGCTCGCGTCCCTCGCCGGCCAGACCTACCGCAACTGGGAGCTGATCCTCCTCGACGACGGCTCCACCGACGGGAGCGTCGCGGCTGCGCGACGGCCCGCCGACAGCCGCGTGACGCTCCGCGCGGACGGCATGCACCGCGGCCTCGCGACACGGCTGAACGAGGCGATCGACCTCGCGCGCGGCAAGTACCTCGCCCGCATGGACGCCGACGATGTCTGCTATCCGGAGCGGTTCGAGCGGCAGGTGGCGTTCCTCGAGACCCATCCCGACGTCGATCTGCTGGGCACCGGGGCGATGGTGTTCGCCGGCGAGGGCGCGCCGCTGGGCCTGTTTCCGGCGCAGGCCCGGCACGAGGAGATCTGCGCCCGCCCCTGGGCCGGCTTCTACCTCGCCCACCCCACATGGATCGGCCGGCTCGAGTGGTTTCGCCGCCATCGGTACGATCCGACGGTGACCAAGGCCCAGGATCAGGACCTGCTGCTGCGCGCCTGGGATTCGAGCCGCTATGCGGCCCTCGTCGAGCCGCTGCTCGGGTACCGGCAGGAGGCGCTCTCGCTCGGCAAGGTCCTCGCCGGGCGCTACTTCTTCTGCCGCGCGCTCGTGCGGAAGGCGCGCGCGACTGGCGCGCCGCTCTTCGCCGTGCGGGGCCTGACGGGGCAAGCCGCGAAGGCGCTCGTCGAGCTGGTGACGGTCCCGACCGGGCTTGGGCGGAGGATCCTCCGCCATCGCGCGCAGCCGTTCCCGGAGCGCGAGGCGACGCGCTGGCGCGAGGTCTGGCGGCGCTTCGGCGGCGAGGGAAGCTGAAGCCTGTGCGCTAGAATCCCCTCCGACACGGCGATCGAAAAGAGATGAACGACGGGGCCCAAGCGCTGACTCGAAAGCAGGTGGTGGACATCCTTGGTCGCCATCGCCAGGAGCTCGCTCGGCTGCACGTGAGGGCGCTCGCGCTTTTCGGCTCGATCGCAAGGGACGAAGCTCGCCCGGACAGCGATATCGATCTGCTGGTCGATTTCGACGGGGAACCAAGCTTCGATCGATTCATGGATTTGAAGTTTTTCCTGGAAGACCTGCTGAAGAGGAAGGTCGATCTGGTCACCCGTGCGGCACTCAGGCCGAGAATGCGGCGGATTGTCGAGCGGGAGGCGTTGCATGTCGCGTGACTGGCGTCTTTACTGGGACGACGTCGTCGCGGCCTGCCGAAAGGTGCAGCGGTACACCGCAGGGCTCGACAAGGAGGGATTCCGGGCGGACGAGAAGATCTACGATGCGGTGCTCCGCAACATCGAGGTGATCGGCGAGGCCACGAAGAATCTGCCGGACCAGGTGCGCGCTCGCGTGACCGGCGTCGAGTGGCGGAAGATCGCCGGAATGCGGGACATCGTCGCGCACAAGTACTTCGGCGTTGACGACGCAATCCTCTGGAGCATCATCAGCGAGAAGGTGCCGGAGCTGCTCGCCCGCCCCACGGAGGTTGACCCGGACTCGATCGAGCAAGAGTCGGCGAGCGATCAGCAACGCCCGATGCCGCCGAGGCCCGACGGCACCTGACCCGGGTCCGTGGAAGCGGCTCCCCCTGTCTGCCGGCGCGCCCTGCCACGGGAGGCTAGGGCAACGCGCAACAGGCCATGTGCGGCATAGCCGGCTGCTGGGAACCAGGGGGCGTCCCGCGCGACACCCTCGCCGCCCGGGCGCGCGCGATGGCCGACACGCTCGTCCACCGCGGCCCGGACACCGACGGCGTCTGGGTCGACGGGCGCGCCGGGGTCGCGCTCGGCTTTCGCCGCCTGGCGATCCTGGACCTCACGCCGCAGGGCCATCAGCCGATGGCCTCCGCCGACGGGCGTTACGTGATCGTCTTCAACGGCGAGATCTACAACTACCTGACGCTGCGCGCGTCGCTCGAAGAGGAAGGCCACGCGCCGGCGTGGCGAGGGCACTCCGATACCGAAGTGATGCTCGCCGCGTTCTCCGCATGGGGCATCGAACGCACGCTCGAACGGCTGGTCGGCATGTTCGCGTTTGCGCTCTGGGACTCGCGCGAACGGATCTTGCATCTCGCCCGCGACCGGCTCGGCGAGAAGCCGCTCTACTACGGCCGGGCGGGCGACGCGTTCGTGTTCGGATCGGAGCTGAAAGCGCTCCGCGCGCATCCGGGGTTCCGGGCGGAGGTCGATCGCGAGGCGCTCGCGCTGTATCTGCGCTACGGCTACGTCCCGACGCCGTGGTCGATCTATCGCGGCGTGCGCAAGCTCCCGCCGGGAACGCATCTTGCGCTCTCGTCGGACGCCCTTGCGCGCCACGCGGACCCCTCGCCGAACGCCTATTGGTCGGTCGAGCACACGGCGCGAGCGGGGTTGGCCGAGCCGTTCGAGGGCGGCGACGAAGCGGCGACGGAGACGCTCGACGCCCTGCTCCGGGACGCTGTTGCCGGACAGATGATCGCGGATGTGCCCCTCGGTGCGTTTCTTTCGGGCGGCATCGATTCGTCGACCGTGGTCGCGCTGATGCAGGCCCAGGCGAGCGGGCCGGTGAAGACGTTCACCATCGGCTTCCACGAGGACGGCTACGACGAAGCAAGCCACGCGCGGGTAATCGCGCGGCACCTCGGCACGGAGCACACGGAGCTCTACGTCACCCCGCGCGAGGCGATGGACGTCGTCCCGACGCTGCCGCGGCTGTACGACGAGCCGTTCGCCGACTCGTCGCAGATCCCGACGCACCTCGTCGCGAGGCTCGCGCGGCAGCGCGTGACGGTGAGTCTGTCCGGCGACGGCGGGGACGAGCTGTTCGGCGGCTACAACCGCTACTTCTGGGCGACCTCGCTGTGGCGGCGCGTCGGCTGGATGTCCGGCGGCGGGCGAGCGCTCCTTGCGGGGGCGATCACGCTGCTGTCGCCGGCGGCGTGGGACAGCCTGTTCCGCGCGTTCGGCCCGGTGCTGCCGGCGAAGCTCAGACAGCCCGCCGCCGGCGACAAGGTGCACAAGCTCGCACGGATGATCGGGACATCCGACCGGGAGGCGCTGTACGAGAACCTCGTCGCACTCTGGCGCGAGCCCGGCGTGGTGCGCGGCGCGCCGGGCGCGCTGTGCGACACGGCCGCGCGCTTCGGCACGGTCGACGCGCCCGAGGTCGCGCAGCGCATGATGTATCTCGACGCCGTCAGCTATCTCCCCGACGACATCCTCGTGAAGGTCGATCGCGCGGCGATGGGCGTAAGTCTCGAGACGCGCGTACCGCTCCTCGACCATCGCGTCGTCGAGTTCGCGTGGCGGCTGCCGTTCGCGATGAAGGTGCGCGAGGGCCGGGGCAAGTGGCTGCTGCGCCGGGTGCTCTCGCAGTACGTGCCGAGCGAGCTCTTCGAGCGGAACAAGATGGGGTTCGGCATCCCGCTCGAGCACTGGCTCCGCGGGCCGCTGCGCGAGTGGGCCGAGCAGCTGCTCGACGCCGGGCGCCTCGAGCGCGACGGCTGGTTCGATCCCGCACCGGTGCGCCGCCTCTGGGAGCAGCACCTGTCGGGCGCGTGGAACTGGCAGCACGCGCTGTGGGCGGTGCTGATGTTCCAGGCGTGGGTCGAGGCCAGCGGCGCGAGCAAAGCATGAGCCGCCCGCGGCTGCTCTACCTCGTCACCGAGGACTGGTACTTCTGCTCGCATCGCCTGCCGCTGGCGGCGGCGGCACGCGAAGCCGGCTTCGACGTGAGCGTCGCCACGCGCGTGCGGGAGCACGCCGACGAGATCCGCCGTGCGGGCGTCGAGCCGATCCCGATCGGCCTGTCGCGGCGCAGCGTGAACCCGTTTCGCGAGCTCCGCTCCCTCACGGAGATCGTCCGCACCTACCGGGCGGTGAGACCCGACATCGTCCACCACGTGGCGCTGAAGCCGGTGGTCTACGGCTCGCTCGCCGCGCGCTTGGCCGGCGTCCCCGCGGTCGTCAATGCCCTCGCGGGCCTGGGCTACCTGTTCAGCTCGCAGGACCGCCGGGCGCGGCTCGCGCGGCCGGCCGTCGAGGCGGTCTTCCGCACCCTGCTCGATCGGTCGAACAGCCGGCTCATCGTGCAGAACCCCGACGACCTGAGGTTCCTCGTGAGCGAGGGAGTCGTCGATGCACGGCGTGCGACGCTGATCCGCGGCTCCGGGGTGGACACCGCCCGGTTCGTCCCCGCGCCGGAGCCCCAGGGCGTGCCGCTCGTCGTCTTGCCCGCCCGCATGCTGCGCGACAAGGGCGTCTTCGAGTTCGTCGCCGCCGCCGCGCAGTTGAAGAAGGACGGCGTCGCCGCCCGGTTCGCGCTCGTCGGCGATCCGGACCCCGACAACCCCGCTTCGATCCCCGCGGCCACGCTGCAGCGCTGGTCGGACGGCGGGGCCGTGGAATGGTGGGGCTGGCGCGACGACATGGTCGAGGTATTTCACCAATCCCACGTCGTCTGCCTGCCGTCCTACCGGGAAGGACTCCCCAAAGCGCTCATCGACGCCGCGGCGTGCGGCCGGGCGATCGTGACCTGCGACGTGCCCGGCTGCAGGGAAGTCGTGCGCGAAGGTGAGAACGGCCTGCTGGTCCCGCCCCGCGACAGTGCTGCGCTCGCCGCCGCCCTCGGGCGGCTGCTGGGGGACGCGAAGCTCAGGCAGGCGATGGGGATCCGCGGTCGGGCACGCGCCGTCGCGGAGTTCTCGGTCGAGCGGGTGATCGAGCAGACACTCGGGCTCTACCGGGAGTTGCTCGCCGAACGGTCGGCCGCCGCCAGAAATCGCTAGAATCCGGCGCGCTTCGAGACCCCCCGGGAGAGCTGGCGATGAGGATCCTGATCCTCGGCGGCGACGGGATGCTGGGGCACCAGCTTCTCGCGCACCTCGCGCCGCGGCACGAAGTCCGCGTCACTTTGCGGCAACCGCTCGAGCGCTATGCGTCGTTCGGGCTCTTTCACGCCGGGAACGCCTACGGGGGCATCGACCTCCGCACCACCGATTCGCTTCGCCCGGTGCTCGCCGGCTTCGCGCCGGAGGCGGTGATCAACGCCGCCGGGATCATGAAGCGGCGTCCCGATGCCGAGGAGCCGATCCCGAACCTCGAGATCAACGCCTTGCTTCCGCACCGGCTCGCCCTGCTGTGCGTGCCGATCGGGGCGCGACTCATCCACGTCAGCACCGACTGCGTGTTCTCCGGTCGCAAAGGCAATTACACCGAGACCGATGTGCCCGATGAAGCTGACCTCCATGGACGCACCAAGGCGCTCGGCGAGGTGCGCGCGCCGAACTGCGTCACGCTCCGGACGTCGTTCATCGGCCGGGAGCTCGCGCGCAAGACCGCGCTGCTGGAGTGGTTCCTGGCGCAGACCGGCAGCATCCGCGGCTTCCGCAAGGCGATCTTCTCGGGGTTCACCACGATCGAGATGGGCCGGATCATCGCGCTGCTGCTGGCGCGCTTTCCAGCCGCCGGCGGCCTGTATCACGTGTCGAGCGCGCCGATCAGCAAGTTCGATCTCCTCGGGCTCGTAAAGCAGCGACTGGGCCTCAGGATCGAGATCGCGCCGGACGACGACTTCGTCTGCGACCGCAGCCTTGACTCGAGCCGCTTCCGGAGCGAGTTCGGCTACCGGCCGCCCGATTGGCCGACCATGGTCGAGGAGCTCGCGCGGCAGATCACGGGAGAACGGGCAAGGGGTGCTTGACCCCGTTCCTCACCTCGCCGGGCGACCGCGCGCCTTCTCCAGAAGCGCCGCCAAGCTCACGTCCTGAGCCAGTCAGTAGCCTAGGATCGACTCATCTTCGGGACGGCTGGCGCACGAGCCCAGCAAGCCGGACCGCGTTTCGGGACCACCCTCCGCGCCTCGTGAGCGCGGTGCGCAGGCCCGCAACGAGCGATTGACCAGTTATATCAGATATTGTATAGTCCCTTGTCGCGACGCAGCGCCGAGAAGCAGATCAAGCCGGTCGAGTTCCTCGGCAGCGCGTTGGCGGACCTGCGCGCGTTTCCTCGGGCCGCCCGCCGCGCCGCCGGCTACCAGATCGATCGAGTGCAGCGCGGGCTCGAACCGGAGGACTGGAAGCCGATGGCCGCAGTGGGCGCCGGCGTCAAGGAGATCCGCATTCTGGATGAGGCTGGCGCCTTCCGCGTGATCTACATCGCGAAGCTCGAGCAGGCCGTGTACGTGCTGCACTGCTTCCAGAAGAAGGCGAGGAAGACGCCGCGGCAGGATCTGGACTTGGCGACTGCCCGCTATGCGGCGGTGCTGAAAGGCGAGAGACGAGGTGGGACGTGAGGAAGCGCCGATTTGCGAGCGTCTGGGACGCGATCGAGGAGACTCCGGCAGAGGCCGCCAACATGAAGGCGCGCGCCGAACTGATGATCGCCGTCGCGGAGTTCATCCGCGCCAGGAGACTTACCCAGGGCGCGGCAGCGAAGCTGTTCGGGGTGAGTCAGCCCCGCGTATCGGATCTGATGCGCGGCAAGATCGAGCTCTTCAGCGTCGACACTCTGGTGAACATGCTCGCTGCCGCCGGGGTACGCGTCGAGCTGAGGCTGAAGAAGGCGGCGTGACCTCCCGTTCGAGCGCCAGCGCGCACCGGCGCGCCGGCCGCCTCGTCCCTCGAGGTCGGCGTGATTGCTGATCCGCCAGAGGGAGCGACCCGACTCAGGCAACGTAGCCTTCGTCGATCGCGATCAGCTCCTCTTCGACGACCTGTGCGCCTTCCGCCGTGGCGAGCAACTCGAATGGGGTCTTGCCGCGCAGCCTGCGCTTTGGCGCGTGGAGCCACTTCAGCGCGCGGTCCTTGTGGCCGAAAACCTGCTCGGCGAGCACCGCCGTCTTGCCGACCCGCGCTAGCCGTTCCGACTCGTCGAGACGCAGCCGCTCGCCTCTGTGCCGGCGGTGGGTCAGCGTCCTGGGTGGTGCCACGACCGCGAGCTCGCCCGGTTTGAGATAGCCCTCCCGGACCAGCGAGTCGAGCGCCGCCAGCGTCAGCCCCTCGCCAAGCGATTCGGTGAGGTCGATGGGTCCGTAGACGGGCTCCTTCAGCCGGAGCAAGGCGGAGAGCCGTTTCCAGAAGCTCGCTCTTCGCTCGTAGAGAGGCGCGGCTTCGCGCACGCTTCCCCGTCGGCATGCGGATGACCAATGCGCCACGTGTCGCGCTCCAATTCAACGATCGGTTAGTTTTCGTCCCGCGACCGCACGGCGATGACATTAATTCAATTCTCGTTTACTTATAATTGTTTCGCGCTTCTGGCGCGCGCGGTGCCGCAGGCCGCAAGACGGGTCGCCGAGCGGGCGGAGTTCTCGGCGCCGGAGCGCGCGTTCCTGACGAAGGTGCTCGCCGTCATCGACGAGCATGCCGGGTTCATGAGGGAGGGGCTCTGAATCCGGCAGCGGCGCGCCGGGCCCGCCGGCAAGCCCTCACCCGCGCTTGTACAGGTCCTCGAACCGGACGATGTCGTCCTCGCCGAGGTAGGTGCCCGACTGGACCTCGATGAGATGCAACGCCACCTTCCCCGGGTTCTCGAGGCGGTGCTTGACGCCGATCGGGATGTAGGTCGACTCGTTCTCGGCGATGAGCGTTACCTCGTCGCCGCGCGTCACCTTCGCGGTGCCCGAGACCACGACCCAGTGCTCGGCGCGGTGATGGTGCATCTGCAGGCTGAGCGCCGCGCCGGGCTTGACCATGATCCGCTTCACCTGGAAGCGGTCGCCGGCGTCGATCGACTCGTAGTAGCCCCACGGGCGGTAGACGCGGCGGTGCGAGACGTGCTCGGTGCGGTTCGCCGCATCGAGCTTGCCGACGAAGTCCTTGACCTTCTGCGCCTCGTCTTTCGAAGCGACCAGCACCGCGTCGTCCGTCTCGACCACGACCGCATCGCTCAATCCGAGCACCGAGACCAGGCGCTTCTCGGCGCGGACGTAGCAGTTCTCCGCGGCCTGCACGTGCACGTCGCCGCGCAGGACGTTCCCGTGGGCATCCTTCTCGCCGACCTCCCACAGCGTCGCCCACGAGCCCACGTCGCTCCAGCCG
>DATEDA010000057.1:0-10762 GCA_035286595.1 Burkholderiales bacterium
ACGCAGCCGGGCGGCCTCGATCGCGGCGGCCGAGGTGGTGAAGCCCTCGTGTTTCTTCAACACCGCGTACTCGACGATCAGGATCGCGTTCTTCGCCGCCAGCCCGAGCAGCGTCACGAGGCCGATCTGGAAGTACACGTCGTTCGTGAGCCCCCGCAGCCACACCGCCGCGAGCGCGCCGAACGTCCCGAACGGCAGCGCGAGCAGGACCGACAGCGGCAGCGACCACTTCTCGTACTGCGCCGCGAGGATCAGGAACACCATGACGACCGCCATCAGCAGGGCGATTGTCGAGGTGCCCCTCGCGGCCTTCTCCTGGTAGGAGGCGCCGCTCCAGTCGAGGCTGAAGTCCGCCGGCAGCACCTCCCGCGCGACGGCCTCGACCCGCGCGATCGCCTGGCCGGAGCTCACGCCCGGGGCGCCGGCGCCGAAGATCTTGACTGCCGGAAGGTTGTTGAACCGGTCGAGCGTCTCGGGCCCCGACGAGTAGCGCACGCCGGCGAGCGAGTCGAGCGGCACCATCTCGCCGCGCCGGCCGCGCACCCACACGCCGCCGATGTCCTCCGGGGTCTTGCGGTACTTGGGCTCGGCCGACATGAGCACCTGCCAGGTGCGGCCGTACTTGTTGAAGTCGTTGACGTAGTAGGTGCCGAGCGTCGCCGAGACGGCGCCGAACAGCTCGTCGAGCGGCACACCGGCCGCCTTCGCGCGCTCCCGGTCCACGTCGACGTGGAGCTGCGGGGCGTTCGAGCGCCACAGCGTGTTCACCTGGACGAAGGTCGGATCCTGGCCGAGGCGCCCGATGAACTGCTGCGAGACCTCCGCAAGCCGCCTCGCACCGCCTTCGCCGCGGTTCTGGATGTAAAGCTCGAACCCGCCCGCCAGGCCGAGGCCGAAGATCGGCGGCGGGGCGAACGCGAGCGCGAGGGCCTCCTTGATGTGCCCCGTCTTGCCGAAGAACTCGCCGACCAGCGCCTGCACCGGCACCGGGCGCTCGTCCCAGTGCTTCTGGGTGACGAAGATCGTCGCCGCGCTGTTGCGGAACGCGCCGCCGAGGAAGTCGAATCCCGTGAACGCCACGACGTCCTCGTTGTAGGGGTTCGACTTGATGATCTCGACCACCTGCTGCACGACCTTGTCGGTGCGCTCGAGGGTTGCGCCGTCCGGGAGGATCACCGCCGCGATGTAGTAACCCTGATCCTCGTCGGGCACCAGCGACCCCGGCGTGATGCGCCATAGCCCGGCGGCGAGCGCGACCATTCCGGCGAACAGCAGGATCCCGACGCCCGCCCGCCGGATCATCCAGGCCACGCCGCGGGCATAACGGTGGGTCACCCGGGCGAACCAGTCGTTGAACCACCGGAAGACCCGGTTGGGCTGCAATCGTCCGCGCTTCAGAATCAGCACGCACAGCGCCGGCGTGAGCGTCAGCGCGACGAAGCCGGAGATCACCACCGCGATCGAGATCGTCACCGCGAACTGGCGGTACAGCTCGCCGGTCAGGCCACCGAGGAACGCGATCGGGACGAATACCGCGCACAGCACCAGCACGATCGCGACGATCGGGCTCGTCACCTCCTTCATCGCCTTGATCGCCGACTCGCGCGCCGAGAGATGGCTCTCGTGCATGATCCGCTCGACGTTCTCCAGCACCACGATCGCATCGTCGACCACGATCCCGATCGCGAGCACCATGCCGAACAGCGTCAGGGTGTTGATCGAGTAGCCGAGCGCGAGGAGCCCGGCGAAGGTACCGATCAGCGACACCGGCACCGCGAGCAGCGGGATCAGCGTCGCGCGGAAGCTCTGCAGGAAGAGGTAGACCACGAGGAAGACCAGGATCATCGCCTCGCCCAGGGTGATCAGCACCTCGCGGATCGAAACCTCCACGAACAGCGTGGTGTCGTAGGGGATCGAGTAGGTGAGCCCGTCGGGGAACCGGGTCGCGAGCTCGGCGACGCTCTTCCGGACGTTCTTGGCGACCTCGAGCGCGTTCGCGCCCGGCTGGAGGAAGATCCCGACCAGCGTCGCCGGCCGGCCGTTGATGCGGCCGATGAACTCGTAGTCCTTCGAGCCGAGCTCGACGCGCGCCACGTCCTTCAGCCGCAGGTTGGACCCGTCCGGGTTCGCGCGCACGATGATGTTCTCGAACTGCGCCACTTCGGCGAGCCGCCCCTGGGTGGTGATCGTGTAGACGAGCTCCTGCGGCCCGTCGACCGGGGCCTGCCCGATCTTGCCCGCCGCGAACTGCGCGTTCTGCTCGGTGACCGCCGCGATGACCTCGCCGGTCGTCAGCTTGAGCTGGGCGAGCCGGTCGGGCCGCACCCAGATCCGCATCGCGTAGTCCTTCGCGCCGAAGATCTGGACGTTGGTCGTGCCCGGGATCCGCTTGATCAGGTCGAGCACGTTCAGCGTGACGTAGTTCGACGTGTAGAGGTCGTCGAAGCGCCCGTCGGGCGAGAAGAAGGCGATGACCTGGAGGAACGCCGAGGACCCCTTCTCGACGGTGACGCCTTGCCGGCGCACCTCGAGCGGCAGCCGCGCCTCGGCCTGCTTCACCCGGTTGTTGACGTTGAGCGCGGCCTGGTCGACGTCGGTGCCGATGTTGAACGTCACCTGGATCTGCACGACGCCGTTCGCCGCCGACGTCGAGCTCATGTAGAGCATGTCCTCGATGCCGTTGATCGCGTTCTCGAGCGGCGCGGCGACGGTCTGCTCGAGCGTCTCGGCCGAGGCGCCGGGGTAGATCGCCTGCACGGTGACCACCGGCGGCGCGATCTCCGGATACTGCGCGATCGGCAGGCGCTGCATCGCCGCGAGACCGGCGATCACGATGAAGAGCGACAGGACGGCCGCGAAGATCGGCCGGTCGATGAAGAGCCGGGAGAACATGGGCTAGCCTTTCTTTGCCGCGCCGGCCTTCGGCGGCGCGCCGGCCGGCGGCTTGCCCTCGCCTGCCGGCGCCGCGATGCGCACCGGCGCGCCCGGGCCGATCTTCAGCACGCCGTCGACGATGACCTTGTCCCCGGCCGCGAGCCCCGAGTCGATCACCCAGGCGTCGCCGGCCCACTCGCCGACCGCGACCGGTCGCGGCTCGGCCTTGCTTTCGGCGTTCACGACGTAGACGAACTTGCCCTGCGCCCCCTCGAGCACCGCCCGCTGCGGCACCGTGATCGCATCCGGGCGGGTGGCGCCGCTCAGGCGCACCCGCACGAACTGGCCGGGGCGGAGCGTGGCCGCCGCGTTCGGCAGGTCGGCGCGCGCCTCGATCGTTCCGGTGTTCGGGTTCACGCGCACGTCGGTGAAATCGAGCTTGCCCTGCTTGCCGTACACGATGCCGTCGGCAAGCGTCACGCTCACCTCGAAGCGCTGGTCGGGAGGAAGCTTCAGGCGCCCGGCCTCGACGTCGCGCCGGATGCGGGCCTGGTCGGCCTCGGGGATGCCGAAGATCACGTAGATCGGATCGACCTGCGTCACGCTGGTGAGGAGCACGTCCGGGCCCGACACGAGCGTGCCTTCGGAGCGCAGCGCCCGGCTCGACACGCCGGTGATCGGCGCCTCGACGCGGGTGTACTCGAGGTTGAGTTTCGCTTCCGCGACGCGCGCCTGCGCGCCCTTGACCTCCGCCGCGGCGATCTGCGCGGACGAGGCGGCGTCGTCGTACTCCTTCCGGCTCACCGCCCGGATGTCGAGCACCGACTTGAGCCGTTCGGCTTCGCGCGCGGCCTGGGCCTGGCGGGCCTCGGCCGTGGCGAGGTCGGCGTCGGCCTTCGCGAGCGCAACCTGGAACGGAGCCGGGTCGATGAGGAAGAGCGACTGGCCGCGCTTCACCGTCCCGCCCTCCTGGTAGTTGCGCTTGAGGAGGATGCCGTTGACGCGCGAGCGCACCTCGACCTCGCGGAAGCCCGCCGTCTGGCCGACGTATTCGTAGCGGACCGGCAGCGTCCTGGGCGCGACGGTCACGACCGCGACCTCCGGCGGCGGCATCTGGCCGTGCGGCTGGCTGCCCACCTCGCTGCATGCGGGGAGCACTACGGCAACGGCGATCGGGACGAGGACGCGTGCGAGGGCGCCCGGGCGGACGGACGGATTGTTCATGCGGAACCCTTTGTGCGGGCCGCCGGCCGGCAACGGCGCGGCGACTGACGAAGGCAGTTTACATACATCCATGAATGTATGTAAAGTGCGAGTTTGTTACCGGCACGTAACGGGAACAGCCCGGGGGTGACGGCTCAGTGGGAGTGTAAGGGGTGGCCCGACGCACCAGGAAGGCAGCGCTCGAGACGCGCAGCCGGATCCTCGACGCCGCCGAGCGGGTGTTCAGCCGGCGCGGGGTGTCGCGCACCTCGCTCGACGACATCGCGCGCGCGGCCGGCGTCACGCGCGGCGCGATCTACTGGCATTTCAAGGACAAGGCCGATCTCTTCGGCGCAATGCTCGGCCGCGTCGCGCTGCCGATGGAGGAGATGCTCCAGCGGACCAGCGAGGCAGCCGGCGACGACCCGCTCGCGCACGTCCGCGGCCGCTCGGTCGCGGTGCTGCGCAAGGTGGCCGGCGACGCGCGGGCCCGGCGGGTGTTCGACGTGGTGGCCCACAAGTGCGAGTACGTGGACGAGATGGCGGCGGTCGGCCGCCGAATCAATAGCATGCGCGCCAACTGCCTCGCGCAGCTCGAGAGCGGCTTTCGAAACGCGATCCGGCGCGGGCTGCTGCCGGCGAGCGTCGAGCCGCGCGCCGCGGCGGTCGGCCTGCACGCGCTCGTGGACGGGCTGATCACCAACTGGCTGGTCGACCCGAAGTACTTCGCGGATGCGCGCGCGGCGGAGCGGATCGTCGATCGCTATCTCGAAGGGTTGGGCGTCCGCACGCAACCCGTGGCGAGGAAGGGTCGAATCGCTAGCGGAACTCGCGCAGCTCGCGCACGACCCACATCGGCGTAGCGGCCACCACGAGCGCCGCGAGCGCGAAGACGAAGACGGCACGGTAGCCGCCGGTCGCATCGTGCAGCACGCCGCCCATCAGCGACCCGAAGGCGGCGCCGAACGCATTCGCCCCGTAGATCGTGCCGTAGATGGTCGCCACGTGCGGCCCGGCAAACTTGCTGGTGCAGATCGCCGAGATGATCGGCCCGCGTACGCCCTGGCACAGGCCGAACACGAGCGCGTACGCCGCGAGCAGCCAGCCGCTGGCGTGGAACGAGAGCGCGATGAGCAGCGCGATGCCGAGGCCCGAGCCGAAGAAGCTCGCGGTCACGGTGCGGCGATAGCCGAACCGCGCGGCGACGAACCCGATGCCCGCGACGCTCGCCACCGAGAGCATGCCGGTCACGCCGTACGCGGTCGCCGCGGCGACCGGTGCGATGCCGGCGTCGATCAGGAATACGATGGTTTGCGGCAGCACGGTGAAGATGCCCATCGCGGTGAAGAAGAAGATCCCGACGAGTCCCCAGTAGGCGGGCGCGCGCATCGCCGTCCGCAGCGTCCAGCCTGCGCCGCGCCCCGCGTCGTGGCGGCGGCGCCGGTGCTCCGCGTGCCCCTCCGCGAACTTCCGCCACGGCACGGCGAACGCCGCCAGCGGCAGGCACACGGCGAGCGCCAACCCGATCGCCCGATACGTGCCGCGCCAGTCGAGGTGGACGAGCAGCACCTGCGCGGCCGGCACGAACAGGAGCATGCCGCAGCCGACCGCCGAGTACGCAATGCCGATCGCCGCGGAGAGCCGCGCGTGGTACCACCGCGAGAGCAGCCCGGACGCCGGCACCATCCCGACGAGCGCGACGCCCAGCCCGATCAGGAACCCGACGTAGAGGTAGAACTGCCACAGGCTGGAGAGCGTGCCGGCAAGCAGGTACGCGGCCGTGAGGACCGCGAGCCCCGCGGTGTAGACCGCGCGGGGCCCGATGCGGTCGAAGAGCGTGCCGACCAGCGGCGCGATCAGGCCGCCGACGAGGAGGTAGACGGAATAGACGCTGGTGAGCTGCGAGCGCGACCAGCCGAACTCGCGCTCGAGCGGCAGCAGGAAGACCGCATAGGTCTCGCCGGCCCCGCGGCCGAGGACGTTGAAAGCGAACGCCACGGCGAGCACCGCGAGCGCCGCGCCGCGCCACTCGGACGCGGTCGGCCTGGCGTGGTTCGACACCGGACGACCCCGCTATCCGCGCCGTGCGGTAGCCTGAAAGAAGATCACGGCCGCCACGACGATCAGCGCGCCGACGATCTGCGTGCCCGTGAGCGCTTCCCCGAGCGCGATCCGGGCGATGATCGCGACCGCCACCGGTTCGAGGTTGAGCACGACCGACGACTGCACCGGGCCGAGCAGCGGCAGCAGCAGGAACAGCGCGATGATGCCCGTGGCGTAGAAGAGCGCCAGGCCGGCGAGCCCGATCCAGCCCGGCTCGTTCTGGGGCAGCTGCACGTCGAGCGTCGCCGACAGCACCGCGACGAAGAGCGCGGCCGTCGCCGCGAGCATGTAGAAGGTGCGCAGCGGCGCCGCGAGCCCCGGGGCGAGCCGCGGCGTGAGGACGACCGCGGCCGCGAAGCTCAGCGCCGCGCCGATCGCCGCCGCGAGGCCGGCGAGGCTCACCGGCTCGACGCCGACGCCGAGCACGAGCGCCAACCCGGCGAACGCCGCGACGAGCGCCGCCGCGAGCCGCCCCGAGAAGCGCTCGTCGCCGAGCAGCGCCGCGCCCAGGCCGGTGAAGAACGGATACGTGTAGAAGAACAGGATCGCAAGCGTCGCCGGCATCAGCGCGACCGCGACCTGGATGAGCACGGTCTGCGCGGCAATGAGCAGCCCGAGGACGAGCGTCGCCCGGAACTCGGGCGGCAACGGCAGCACCGCCGTGCGTCGCAGCCGCAACAGCACCCACAGCAGGAGGGCGGCGCACAGCGAGCGCAGCGTCGCCGCGGTGAGCACGTTGACGCCGTTCGTGAACGCGAGGCGCGCGCACACGTGCCCCGCGCCGAGCGTCACGGCGACTGCGAACAGCCCTAGGACCGGGAGCCAGGTGCGGGAAGACACGATTTGGCGGGCGCGAAAGCGCGCGATTATGCCAGCCGGCGCGCCGCAGGCGCGTCGTCCCGGCCAACGCCGGGACCCAGTGCGGCGCATCCGACACCCAGGACGGGCGATAATCGCGGCTCGCCCTCCCCATCGCCCATGATCCGCCGGTGATCAAGATCCGGGACATCGACCACGTCGTCATCCGCGTCCGGGACCTCGAGCGGATGATCGACTTCTACTGCGGCGCGCTCGGCTGCGCGCTCGAGTGGCGCCGCGACGACCTGGGGCTCGTGCACCTGCGCGCCGGCCGCTCGCTCATCGACCTCGTCCCGGTCGACGGTCCGCAAGGTCGCCGGGGCGGCGCCCCGCCCGGCGCCGAGGGGCGCAACATGGACCATCTCTGCCTGCGCGTCGAGCCGTTCGACGAGGCGGCGATCGTCGCGCACCTGCGCTCGCGCGGTGCCCGGATCGGCGAGATCGCGCCGCGCTACGGCGCCGACGGCAAGGGGCCGTCGATCTACGTCCACGATCCCGAGGACAACCTGGTCGAGCTCAAGGGGCCGCCGGAAGCCTGAGGCGATCCGGCCCCGCTATTCCACTGTCATAGCCGCCGATAGTTCGCAGGCGGCTCTCGAAGTTCCCCGAGTAGAGTGCTGACCGCAAATGCGTTTCGCTCGCCGCGGCGGGCACGAACACGATCCGCGTGCGACGCGGCACGCCGCAGCGAGCGCGCGGGTACGGCAAACGATCGATCGCAGAGTGCTGCATTTTTCCCAGACCGCCGTCGATACTTCGCGAATCGCCCGGAGTTGTGGCCTAACCTTGGCGCCGGCGAGGACAACAACCAATAAGGAGGCACGATCGATGTTCTCCGAGCTTGAGCAACGGGCGTTCGCGCTGGGCCGGCGGATGGCGGACGCGAACTTCTTCCTGCAGGACAACCCCTTCATGGCCGTGCACCCGCGTCTCGCGAACCAGTGGACGCACGGCTTTCTCGCGGCGAACGCGCTGCGAAGCATCGCGTCGGCGTTCGCCCAACGGGCACCCGACGCGGCCGGCGAGACCGCAGCGCGCTAGCGCCCGCGGCGGCGGCTGCCCGGCGGTGTCGCCGGGTAGGCTCGCCATCCCTCGGCGCCGGCATCGCCGGCTGCCGATCCCATCGGATTCACTCCAGCGGCGGAGCGCGGCCGGGCTAGCGCAGCCAGGGGGCCGGCACCGCGTCGGCGTCTTGCGGCGGCGCCGCACCGAGCGCGGCGAGCGCCGCGCGGACGATCGAGTCGCGATCGACCTCGAAGAACGCGCGCAGGCTCGCGCGCGTGTCGCTGCGTCCGAAGCCGTCCGTGCCGAGCGCGACGTAGCGCCGCGCCGCGACCACCCCGTCCTCGGCTTCGCCTCGGCCACCCCTCCTCGGGGAGGAGGGGAGATAGGGACGGATCAAGTCGGCGACTGCCCGCACGTAGTCGCTCGCGGCGACGATCGGACCCGCGGTCGGTCCCAGGCAGCGCTCGACCCAGCTCTCACTCCGTTCACCGCCTTGGCGGGTCGCACGCTCGACCGCCATCCCGTCCCAGCGGAGCTCGGTCCAGCTCGTCACGCTCCAGACGTTCGCCGCGATGCCGTGCTCGCGCTCCAGGGTCTCGGCCGCCGCGATCACCTCGCGCAGGATCGTGCCGCTGCCGAGGAGCTGCAGCCGCGCCCCCTCCCGCCTCTGCAGGCAGTACATCCCGCGGAGGCACCCCTCCTCCGCCCCCTCGGGTAGCGCCGGGTGCACGTAGTTCTCGTTCATCACGGTGACGTAGTAGAAGAGGTCCTCCTGCACATCGAGCATGCGGCGCATGCCGTCCTGCACGATCACTGCGAGCTCATAGCCGAAGCACGGGTCGTACGCGCGGCACGTCGGGATGGTCGAGGCGGTGAGATGGCTCGTGCCGTCCTGGTGCTGCAGGCCCTCGCCCGAGAGCGTCGTGCGGCCGGCGGTGGCGCCGAGGAGAAAACCCCGCGCGCGCGAATCCGCGGCCGCCCAGATGAGGTCGCCGATGCGCTGGAAGCCGAACATCGAGTAGAAGATGTAGAACGGCAGCATCGGCACGCCGTGCGCGCTGTAGCTCGTCGCCGCGGCGATCCACGAGCTGATCGCGCCCGCTTCGGTGATGCCCTCCTCGAGGATCTGGCCGTCCTTCGCTTCCTTGTAGAAGAGCAGCTCGTCCTGGTCCTCGGGCTCGTAGAGCTGTCCCACCGACGAGTAGATCCCCACCTGCCGGAAGAGCGACTGCACGCCGAACGTGCGGGCCTCGTCGGCAACGATCGGCACGACGTGCTTCCCGACGTTCGGGTCGCGCAGCAGCTGGGTGAGGAGCTGGACGAAGATCATCGTCGTCGACTGCTCGCGGTCGCGCGTCCCCTCGAGGAGGCGCGCGAAGGCGTCGAGCGGCGGTGGGGCGAGGCGCGGCGCCGCGGGCGAGCGCGCCGGCAGGTAGCCGCCGAGCGCCTGGCGCCGGGCGCGGAGGTACCTGAGCTCGGGCGAGTCGTCGGCCGGCCGGTGGAACCTGAGACCGACCACGTCGTCGTCCGAGAGCGGCAGCACGAAGCGGTCGCGGAAGTCGAGCAGCGCCGCGTCGTCGAGCTTCTTCTGCTGGTGCGTCCCCATCTTGCCCTGGCCCCAGTGGCCCATGCCGTAGCCCTTCTTGGTCTTGGCGAGGATGACCGTCGGCTGACCCTGGTGGCGCACCGCAGCGTGGTAGGCGGCGTAGATCTTGACCGGGTCGTGTCCGCCGCGGCGGAGGCGATCGATGTCGTCGTCGGTCATGTGCGCGATGATCGCCTGCAGCTCCGGATACTTGTTGAAGAAGTGCTCGCGGTTGAACCGGCCGTCGGTCGCGGCATAGGTCTGGAACTCCCCGTCGACCGTCTCGTGCAGGCGCTTCAGGATCACGCCGTCGCGGTCGCGCGCGAAGAGCGGATCCCAGTCGGAGCTCCACATGAGCTTGATGACGTTCCAGCCGGCGCCCGCGAACAGGCCCTCGAGCTCCTGGACGATCGAGCCGTTGCCGCGCACCGGGCCGTCGAGCCGCTGCAGGTTGCAGTTGACCACGAAAACGAGGTTGTCGAGCCCCTCGCGCGCCGCGAGCGACAGCCCGGCGAGCGATTCCGGCTCGTCCATCTCGCCGTCCCCGACGAACGCCCATACCTTGCGCCCCCGCGTGGCGAGGATGCCGCGGTTCTCGAGGTAGCGGAGAAAGCGCGCCTGGTAGATCGCGTTGATCGGCCCCAGCCCCATCGAGCCGGTCGGGAACTGCCAGAAGTCGGGCATCAACCAGGGGTGGCAATACGACGAGAGTCCCCGGCCCCCGACGTCGCGCCGGTAGTGGCCGAGATGGGCCTCGGTGAGCCGGCCCTCGAGGAACGCGCGCGCATAGACGCCCGGCGCCGAGTGCGGCTGGAAGTAGACTAGGTCGCCGGCCGGCCCGGCCCGGAAGAAGTGGTTGAAGCCGACCTCGAACAGATCCGCCGCCGAGGCGTAGCTCGCGATGTGGCCGCCGAGCTCGGGGTAGGCGCGGTTGGCGCGCACCACCATCGCGAGCGCGTTCCAGCGCACGATCGCCGAGATGCGGCTTTCGAGCTCGAGGCTGCCGGGGAACTGCGGCTGGTCCTCGAGCGCGATGGTGTTCTTGTACGGCGTGTTGAAGACCGGCGGCAGCGGGACCCGCCGCGCGCGCGCGCGATCGAGGAGCTTCTTCAGCAGGAACGTCGCACGCTCCGG
>DATEDA010000058.1:0-14092 GCA_035286595.1 Burkholderiales bacterium
CGAGGCCGCCGTGGTGCAACGCGACCGCCTCCAGCGCCGGGTCGTCGGCGAGCATGGTGATGGTTACGTCGCCGTGCGCGGCGGCGCCGACCAGCCGGTCGCGCCAGACATTGCAACTCGGAAGCGGCACCCCGACCGCCTCACCGGCGGCGAGCGCCAGATTGGCATCCTTCAATCCCAACAACGCTTTTTGGCCGACCCGATCATAGCTCTGCTCGACGATGATCTTGCCGTAGGTCTTGTAGGCCGGGGCCGAGAACAAGCCCTCGGTCATCACTTCATAAAGAACCTCCGGTGCGACGCCGTACTTGCGCACGAGCGAAAAGGCCTCGCCCATCGCTTCGATCGCGCAGCCCAGCACGAAGTTGTTGGTGACCTTGATCGAAGTCGCCGCAACCGGATCGGTTCCGGCCTCGAAGCTGCGCCGACCCATCGCCGCGAGCAACGGCCGACAGCGATCGACGGCCGCCGAGGGTCCAGCGACCACGATGCCGAGCTGACCGGAGGCGGCCAGATCAGGGCGACCAAGCACCGGCGCGGCGACGAGAATCTGCCCCGCCTCGGCGTGGCTCGTGCCGATCCGGCGGATGACGTCGACGCCGTGCGTGCCCATCACCATGTGGATCGCGCCTTTGGGCAGCGCTTGCACGAGGCCGCCGTGGTGCAACGCGACCGCCTCCAGCGCCGGGTCGTCGGCGAGCATGGTGATGGTTACGTCGCCGTGCCGGACCAGCTCGGCGATCGACGCGACGATCTTCGCACCGGCCTCGCCCAATGCATCGGCCTTGGCCCGCGTGCGGTTGTAGACGGCGAGGTCATGACCCGCCGCGAGGAGGCGGCCGGCCATCCCCCGGCCCATACGTCCCAGTCCGATGAAACCGACGTTCATGGCCATTCCCGTTTCAAGTTACGTCAACTGCGAGCGGACCCATTCGATTTCGCGGCAGACATAGTCCACGATGTCGCCGGTCTTCAGGCTGTCGGGCAGCACGTCCCAGGTGTAGGTCTCGATCTCGAGCTGGCGCGACAGCGGCTTCGACTTGTGGAACCTGAGCGCGTCCTCGATCGCAAAGCGCGTCGTCTTGAGCTCCCCGAGATCGTCCAGGAAGACCGGGACGTGGAAATGGGTGCGCCACTCGCGCTCGCCCGGGTCGGCCCGCCACGCCTTGAACGCGTCCTCCAGGTTCAGGAAGCTCGTGAGGCGGCCGCCCTTCTTCTCCACCGTCTGCGTGAGATAGATGCTATCGGCGTAGCGCACCAGCGTGTCGACGATCGCCTGGGTGACCTTCGGCACGCGCAGTGCGGCGGCTTCCTGCAACTTGAAGATCGGGATGCCGGCATCGACGAGCTTCTGCAGCGCCTCGGCGATGTTCTCGTACTGCACGGCCTGGTGGCAGATGTCGAAGACGACGCCGACGTGCTTGCGCAAGGCGCCGTGCGCCTCCGAGATGGGCAGGCCGGTCAGTTTCGCGAGCGCCGCTGCCGAGCTCCCCGCGTAGACGTGATCGGTGAAATACCGGACCGCTTCATCGGTCGTCTCGAGGAAGCAGCAAGGCTCCGGCTCCAACGCGAGCGTCACGGTCTTGCCCGTCCGCTGCTCCAGCTCGACCAGGCGCGCGGCGACCCGCAACACCTGGCGCGTGAATTCGGCGACCACGTCCGGCCCGGTCACGCGCGGCTTGAACCCGAGCGGCGGGCTTTGAATCGACGGCATCACGTCCGGCAGGGCGACCTCCGCCAGGACCTCGGCCACGTTCATCGTGTAGCGGGCGCGCTCGTCCGTGCGCCAATCCGGTTCGTAGACCTGTTCCTTGACCCGCTGCCCCTTGAAATCCCCGTAGGGAAACGCGTTCACGGTGTAGAGATACATGTCGTTGTCGGCGAGGAAGCCCTTGAGCTTGTCGCGCTCGGACCGGCTGTTGACCAGGGTCTCCGCGGACTTCGCCGACAGGCGCAGCGACACGCCGAACGGTTCGTTCGGGGCGACCCGCGCCTTGACCTTCGGAACGTAGGTCGTGAGGCTCGTCCACATGTCCGCCCAGGTGTCGCCCGGGTGAACCAGCGTCGAATAGGTCAGGTGTCCGAGGCCGTTGCCGAGATTCATTCGCCAACTCCCGAAGTTGACATGCGTGCGCCGCCGCTCAGCCGACGCGTTCCACCCTGCCGGAGGCAGCGGAACGCACGACGGCTTCGGTCACGGCGGCGCCGTGGATCATCTCCGCGTGCGAGATCGGGAAGGCCGGGCCGCCGGACGCCGCCCCCGCGAAGGCCTCGAGGCACACGCGGGTGATATCGAGCTTGTCGGCCTCCCAGACCTCGCCATCGCCCTTGACCGGCTGGAACTTGCAGGCTCCGAAGAGGCGCGTGCGCCGCTCCTCGGACGAGGCGCCGGCGACGTGGGTCATCCCCTCGAGGCGGACCCACCCCTTGGAGCCGAACACCTGGAAACTGAATCCGGGACCGGTCGCCATCATCGTGCCGAGATAGCCGGAGGCGCCGCCCTTCGTGTGGAACAGCACCGACGTGGTGTCGTCGGTCTCGACCTCGACCGCGCGCCGGAAGCTCTGACAGTAGAGCTGGTCGATTTCCCCGCACAAGTCGATCATCCCGTCGATCGCGTGCACCCCGAGCGGCGTCAGACCGCCGCACGGCGCTTCCGCCCGATTGGCGCGCCATGCCGAAGGCTTGAGGAACAGGGCGTTCGGAACCGTCATCGTTGCCTCGACGTGCATGATGGTGCCGAGACCGCCAGAGCGGACGCGCTCGCGCAACTTCGTCATCTCCGGATGAAAGCGACGGCTGTAGCCCAGCGCGAGCGTGACGCCCGCCTTGCGTACCGCTTCCACGGCGGCCTCGGCGCCCTGCCTGTCGAGGGTGAACGGCTTCTCGCAGAAGACGTGCTTTCCGGCCGCCGCCGCCGCGGTCACTTGCGCGGTGTGCCCCAACGGCGGCGTCGCCAGCACGACCGCATCGATTTTCGGGTCGGCGAGAAGCGCCTCGTAACTCGCGGCGAGGCGCAGCCCGTGCTGCTTGGCGAAGGCTTCCGCCTCGGCCGACATCGTCCGCGTGGCGCCGGCGACGAAGCGGATCGCATCGCCGCCGTCCGCCAGCGATTCCACGAGCGTCTTGCCCCACCAGCCAAGCCCGACGATGGCAGCGTTCATCATTTTTCCACTCCGGAATAGTCAGTTACCGTCGTGAACCGTCAACGCCGGCGGTCACCTCGAAATCGCGACTTTTCGCCCCGATTACTTGGGCGGCGGCACGACCAGCGAATAGCGTTCGTCGGCGGCCAGGCACTGCGCTTCCGGGAGCCCGAGCTCGCGCCGCACGATGTTCGTCCCCTGTACCAGCGCCGCCATCTTGTAGAAGGCGTGGCGTCGGCTCATGCCTTCGCGGCCCATGCCGCAGTCCGAGCTGATGACCAGGCGCTCGGCCGGAATGTGCTTGAGGGCCCGACGAATGTGGTCGGCGATCTCTTCCGGCCGCTCGACCTGGAGCGTGTGGTGATCGATGACGCCGATGGCGATCTTCTTGTCGGCGATGGTCTTGCCGAAGGCTTCTAGATCCATGCCGCCGGCGCTGCAGGACTCGAAGGTGATGACGTCGGCGTCGACCTTGTTGAACATCTCGAGCGCCGGCTTGTAGCTCTGCACGGCCGCGAACATGCGCTGTTGCGAGGGATTGCCCCAGCAGCTGTGGCACCAGACCTCGGTCTTCGCGCGCAGGCCTTTCACCGTGCGATTGAACACCTCGACGCTGAATTGGGGGTTGATCACCGCGTCGACGATGTTGCGCACGGCGAGCAGGTGGATCTGCGGCTCTTCGAACTGGATCACCTCGCAGCCCGCATCGGCAAGCTCGTGCAATTCCTCGTTCAAGGCATCGCTGATGGCGTAAATGCGTTCCTTGATGTTCTTGTAATGGCGGTCGGCGACCGCGAACGCCACGAGCTCGGGGCCGATGGTGCCGAACTTGACCGGCTTCTTGGTCAGCCGCTGGGCGCTCTTCCACATCGGGGTGTATTGAAGGTCGCCGCGGCCGATCGGGCCGACGATGTTCGGCATGACGCGCGCTTCGAGGTAGTCGTGCAGGATGTGGCCGGGCGGGAACCAAAGGCCGCCCTTGCCGGCGGGCGTCGGGCGCGGGTTGCCGCGTTCGAAGCCCGCCATGTGGCGCGTCGGATAGGCGGTCCAGCTCTGGCCGCCGACATCCTGGTCGAAATGAGCGTCGCCGTCGGTGACGATGTCGAGCCCGGCGACCTCCTGCTCGCGCAGATAGACCGAGACCGTGTCGACATATTGCTCGCGGAAGGTCGAGCTCACCATCGCGTCGAGGAAGGATCGCGTGCCCAGGTTCTCGGTGTACCAGCTCGGGCGCGGCAGCGAGCCGGTGATCGTGGTCGGAAGCTTGACGTCCTTGGTGGCGCGATACATGGGTTGCTCCTCTCCGCGTACGAGTCAGGCTGGTGCGCCCAATTGTCTCACGCGTGCGAGCCCGCTTCGACGGCGTTTCCGCCGAATCGTGGCGGCGACCGCGGGCGCCGGCTCGGTTCGACGGGAGACGTCCCACTACGAGCGGGTCGCGCTCCTACCAATCCACCTGCTGCCGCTGATCGGCGGCTTCGACCACCACCAGCGCCGTCATGTTCACCAGCCGGCGCACGGTCGCGCTGGGGGTGAGGATGTGCACCGGCCGCGCCGCGCCGAGCAGGATCGGGCCGACGGTGATGCCTTCGCCGCCGGTGACCTTCAGCAGGTTGAAGGCCACGTTGGCGGCGTCGAGGTTCGGCATGACCAGAAGGTTCGCCTCGCCCTTGAGGCGCGACTCGGGAAACACGCGCACGCGGATCTCCTCGGAGAGCGCGGCGTCGCCCTGCATCTCGCCTTCGACCTCGAGGTCGGGCGCCAGCTTCGCGAGGATCTGAGCAGCTTCGGCCATCTTGCGGGCGGCCGGCGAGTCGGAGCTGCCGAAGTTGGAGTGCGAGAGCAGCGCCACTTTCGGCGTGATCCCGAAGCGGCGCATCTCCTCGGTCGCCATGAGCGCCATCTCGGCGGTCTGCTCGGCGGTGGGATTCTCGTTCACGTAGGTGTCGCAGATGAAGAGCGTGCGCCGCTCGAGCAGGAGCACGTTCATCGCCGCGAACATCTTCGCGCCCGCTTCCCGGCCGAGCACGTTCGCGACGTGGTGCAAGTGATCGCTGTAGCGGCCGACCATGCCGCATAGCATCGCGTCGGCGTCGCCACGCCGCATCAGCATCGCGCCGATCAGCGTCGGGTACTGCCGGACCCGCTCCCTGGCGATGTCGGGCGTGACGCCGTGCCGGGCCATCAGCTTGTGGTAGCCGGTCCAGACCTCCCGGTAGCGCTGATCGCTCTCGGGGTTCACGACCTCGAAGTCCTTGCCGGCGGCGAGCCTCAGCCCGAACCGCTTGATGCGCATGTCGATGACCTCGGGCCGGCCGATGAGGATCGGCTTCGCCAGGCCCTCATCGACGACGACCTGCACCGCGCGCAGCACCCGCTCTTCCTCACCCTCGGCATAGAGCACGCGCTTCGGCACCTGCTTCGCCGCGGCGAACACCGGCGCCATGATCGTGCCCGAGTGGTAGACGAAGGCGTTCAGCTTCTGGCGGTAGGCGTCGAAGTCGGCGATCGGGCGCGTCGCCACGCCCGAGTCCATCGCCGCCTTTGCCACCGCCGGCGCGATCCTCAGGATGAGCCGCGGATCGAACGGGCGCGGGATGATGTAGTCGGAGCCGAACGAGAGCGCCTCCCCGCCGTAGGCCGTCGCGACGATGTCGGACTGCTCGGCCTGCGCGAGCTCGGCGAGCGCGCGCACGCACGCGAGCTTCATCTCGTCGGTGATCTTGGTCGCGCCGACGTCGAGCGCGCCGCGGAAGATGAACGGGAAGCAGAGGACGTTGTTGACCTGGTTCGGATAGTCGGAGCGCCCGGTCGCGACGATGCAGTCGGGGCGCGCCGCTTTCGCATCCTCGGGCGTGATCTCCGGGTCCGGGTTGGCGAGCGCGAGGATCACCGGCTTCGGCGCCATGCGCTTCACCATGTCTTTGGTGAGCACGCCCTTGGTGGAGACACCGAGGAAGACGTCGGCGCCCTCGATGATATCGGCGAGCGCTCGCGCCTTGGTGGCTTGCGCGTAGCGCGCCTTGTTCGGCTCCATGTTCGGCTCGCGGCCCTCGTAGATCACGCCCTTCGAGTCGGTGACGAAGACGTTCTGGCGCTTGACGCCGAGCCGGACGAAAAGATCCAGGCAGGCGATCGCCGCGGCGCCGGCGCCCGAGCAGACGAGCTTGATGTCCTCGAGCCGCTTGCCGACGATCTTCATCGCGTTCAGGACCGCCGCCGCGGAAATGATCGCCGTGCCGTGCTGGTCGTCGTGGAAGACCGGGATGTCGAGGCGCTCGCGGAGCTTCTGCTCGATGTAGAAGCACTCGGGCGCCTTGATGTCCTCGAGATTCACGCCGCCGAGCGTCGGCTCGAGCGCGGCCACGTGTGCGATCAGCTGGTCGGCGTCGGCTTCCGCGAGCTCGATGTCGAAGACATCGATGCCGGCGAACTTCTTGAACAGGCACGCCTTGCCCTCCATCACCGGCTTGGCTGCGAGCGGCCCGATGTTGCCGAGGCCGAGGACCGCGGTGCCGTTGGTCACGACGCCGACGAGGTTCGCGCGCGAAGTGAGGCTGGCCGCTTCCTTGGGGTGGTCCTTGATCTCGAGGCAGGCGTACGCGACGCCGGGCGAGTAGGCGAGCGCCAGGTCGCGCTGGTTGGTGAGGCCTTTCGTCGGCGAGATCGAGATCTTGCCCGGCGTCGGCAGGCGGTGATACTCGAGCGCGCTCTTGCGCAGTGGCTCGTCCATGATGACCTCCGTTTGCGGGCGTTCGTCGTTCAGCGCCGCTGTCCCTTCCTGGCGGGTGTTCGAGCAGAAGGGACGACTATTCTGACAGCAGAGCGCCCCGGTGCGGGGAGCGGCCGCACGCTGGGGTATTCTCGAAGCCTGTCGTCGTCAGGAGAGCCGCCATGTCCGAAGCCTTCATCTGCGATGCGATCCGCACGCCGTTCGGCCGCTATGGCGGCGTGCTCGCCGCGGTCCGTACGGACGACCTCGCCGCGCTCCCGCTCAAGGCGCTCCTCGAGCGCAACCGCGAGGCCGACTGGGGCGCGCTCGACGACGTCGTGTACGGCTGCGCGAACCAGGCGGGCGAGGACAATCGCAACGTCGCGCGCATGGCGCTCCTGCTCGCCGGGCTGCCGAAGGAGGTCCCGGGCGCGACCGTGAATCGCCTGTGCGGCTCGAGCCTGGACGCGGTGGGGATCGCGGCGCGCGCGATCAAGTCCGGCGAGGCGGAGCTCGTGATCGCGGGCGGCGTCGAGAGCATGACCCGCGCGCCGTTCGTATTGGCGAAGGCCGACAGCGCGTTCTCGCGCGCGGCGAAGATCGAGGACACGACGATCGGCTGGCGGTTCGTGAACCCGCTGATGAAGGAGAAATACGGGATCGACTCGATGCCCGAGACGGCCGAGAACGTCGCGCAGGACTTCAAGGTGTCGCGCGCCGATCAGGACGCGTTCGCGCTGCGCAGCCAGCAGCGGTGGGCCGCGGCCCACGGCGCGGGCTTCTTCAGGGCGGAGATCGTCCCCGTGACGCTTCCGCAGCGGAAAGGCGCGCCGACGATTCTTGACACCGACGAGCACCCGCGGCCGGACACGAGCCTGGATACGCTCGCGAAGCTGAAGGGCGTCGTGCGGCCGGACGGGACCGTGACGGCGGGCAATGCGTCCGGCGTAAACGATGGGGCGTGCGCACTCGTCCTCGCCTCCGAGACGGCCGCCAGGAAGCACGGGCTGCGGCTGCGCGCGCGCGTGCTCGCGGCCGCATCCGCAGGGGTCGCCCCGCGGATCATGGGCGTGGGCCCCGCGCCCGCGACGCGGAAAGTGCTGGCGAAGACCGGGCTTCAGCTCTCGCAGCTCGACGTGATCGAGCTGAACGAGGCCTTCGCCGCGCAGGCGCTTGCGGTCACGCGCGATCTCGGTCTGCCCGACGACGCTCCGCACGTCAATCCGAACGGCGGCGCGATCGCCATCGGCCACCCGCTGGGCGCCTCCGGCGCGCGGCTCGTCACGACGGCGCTCAACCAGCTCGAGCGGAGCAAGCGTCGCTACGCGCTCTGCACGATGTGCATCGGCGTCGGGCAGGGCATCGCGCTGATCATCGAGCGCGTCTAGCCCCCGAAGGCCGTTCCTCGCCCAAGGCCGGCCTGCCGAGCCACCTCGGCCGGCGGCTTTGTCACGCTTCCGTCACTTACTTAAGGTGTTACTTCGAATCCATTCTATATCTCATTGATGTAATGGATAATGTGCTTTTGAGCTCGCGACTGGCGGCTTCGCGCTTAAGTCTTTGTCGCGGTTAAAAAAATCACGCGGCTCGCCTTGACCCCCCGACGTTCTTTCACTAGAGTGGCAAACAGTGTCAACTAGTGGGGAAAAATGGCAGAAACGGCCGTTTTTCGCCGCCTTGAGGGGGATCGGTGTTTCAGGGAGCGACCGAGCTCAGTCTCGACGCCAAGGGACGACTCGCGATACCGACCCGCCATAGGGAAGCACTCACTTCGGGCGGGGGCGGGGTGGTCCTCACCGCGCACCCGGATCGCTGCCTGCTGCTCTACCCCCGTGCGGCGTTCGCGCCGATCAGCGCGAAGGTCTCCACGCTCTCCAGCTTCAACGAGCAGGCCCGCTGGTGGCAGCGGCTGCTCGTCGGGTTCGCCGAGGAGATCGAGCTCGACGGCTCGGGCCGCATCCTCGTCTCGCCTGCGCTCCGCAAGTATGCCGACCTCAAGCGGGACGTGATGCTGGTCGGGCAGGGGAGCCACTTCGAGATCTGGGACGCCGGGGTCTGGGACCGGAAGCTCGAGGACGCGCTCGCGGCCGCCGGCTCGACGCCGCCTCCCGGCACCGACAACTTCGCGCTCTAGCCGCTTTGCGCCCGCACCGTGACTGCGCACCGACCCGTCCTCCTCGACGAGGCGATCGAGGCGCTCCGGGTCCGGCCGGACGGCGCCTACGTCGACGCCACGTTCGGACGGGGCGGACACACCAGGGCAATCCTCGCGCGCCTCGGCCCGCACGGCCGGGTCCTCGCGCTCGACCGGGATCCGGAGGCGGTGGCGGCAGCTGGCGCGATCACCGATACGCGGCTCGCGGTGCGGCACGCGCCGTTCTCCGCGCTCGCCCAGGCCCTGGCGCAGGCCGGCCTCGAGCGCGTGGACGGCGTGCTGTTCGACCTGGGCGTGTCGGGGCCTCAGCTCGAGGCGCCGGCGCGGGGATTCAGCTTCCGGATGGAGGGGCCGCTCGACATGCGCATGGATCCGACGCGCGGCGAGACGGCGGCGGAGTGGCTGGCGCGGGCCGGTGAGGCCGAGTTGCGGGGAGTGATCAAGAACCATGGCGAAGAACGGTTTGCTCGCCCGATTGCAAAGGCGATTGTTGCTGCTCGGGCGCGAGGGGGGCTACGGACCACCCTCGAACTTGCCCGTGTCGTGGCTGCGGCCGTCCGGACGCGTGAGCGGGGGCAGGACCCGGCGACGCGCACCTTCCAGGCTGTACGGATTCACGTCAATCAGGAGCTTGCGGAATTGTCGCTAGCGCTCCCGCAGGCGTTCGCCGCGCTCGCCCCGGGCGGACGGCTCGTCGTGATCAGCTTCCACTCGCTCGAGGACCGGATCGTCAAGGGCTTCCTCCGCGGCCTCGCCCGGCCGCAAGTGCCCGAGCGCCTGCCCCTGAAAGCCAGCGAAATGCCACAACCGCGGCTGAAACTGGTCGGCCGGGCCGTCCGGCCGACGGCGCGGGAAGTGGCCGCCAATCCCCGTGCGCGGAGCGCCGTCATGCGCGTCGCGGAGAAGCTCGGGTGAGCCACCGCGTCCGGGTCCTCAAGGTATCGCCTCGCCATGTCGCGCCTTAGCCTCCTGCTGCTCGTGGTGCTTGCCGCCTGCGCGCTGGGCCTCGTCACGTCCCAGCACCAGGCGCGGAAGCTCTTCGCCGAGCTCGAGCGCGAGCAGGCGCGGGCCGCCGAGCTCGAGGTCGAGCACGGGCAGCTCCAGCTCGAGGCGAGCACCTGGGCGCGGCACGCCCGGGTCGAGCGGGTCGCGCGCGAGCGGCTGCAGATGCGCCCGCCGGAGGCGAAGCGCATGCAGATCCTCGACGCGCCGCCCCCGGGAGGGAGCCGCCGGTGAAGTTCAGACGCTCGCCGGTCCTCGCGCCGACGTTTCCGCCCTGGCGCGTGCGCCTCGTCATCGCGCTCGCGGCGATCGCGGTGGGGGTCCTCGCCGGACGCGCGGTTTACCTGCAGGGCTGGAATCGGGATTTCCTCCAGGCGAAGGGAGAGTCGCGGTACAGCCGGACCCTCGAGATCCCCGCCGTTCGCGGCCGGGTCTTCGACCGCAACGGCGAGGCACTCGCCGTCTCGACCCCGGTCAAATCGATCTGGGCGATCCCGGAGGACGCGGCCGTTGCCGGGCGCGACCTCGATCGGCTGGGGGCGGCGCTCGGGATGCCGCGCGAGGAGCTGCGCGTGAAGCTGGCCGACACCGGGCGCGATTTCGTCTACCTCAAGCGCCAGGTGCCGCCGGCGGCCGCCGAGCGCGTCGCGGCGCTCCGCCTGCCCGGAATTCACCAGAGCAAGGAGTACCGACGCTATTACCCGGCCGGAGAAGCGATGGCGCACATGCTCGGCTTCACCGACGTCGACGACGTCGGCCGGGAGGGCATCGAGCTCGCGTACCAGGAGCACCTCGCGGGCCGCGCCGGCTCGCGCCGCGTCATCAAGGACCGCCTCGGCGAGGTGGTCGAGGACGGCGTGAGCCTCCGCCAGGCGAAGGACGGGCGCGACCTCGTGCTCGCGCTCGACTCGCGCATCCAGAACCTCGCGTACGGCGAGCTCCGCCGTGCGGTCGAGAGCCACCGCGCGAAAGGCGGCGGCATCGTCGTGCTCGACGCCGGGACCGGCGAAGTGCTGGCGCTCGCGAACCTGCCCTCGTACAACCCGAACAACCGGGCCCAGCTTGCCGGCGCCGGGGTGCGCAACCGCGCGGTGACCGACGCGTTCGAGCCGGGCTCGACGCTGAAGCCGTTCACGATCGCCCTCGCGCTCGACACCGGGCGCGTCGCGGCGGCGACGACGATCGCGGTCGCGCCGGGCTCGCTCACGATCGGGCCGGCCGTCATCCGGGACGCCCATCCGGAGAAGGCGCTCACCGTCGAGCAGGTGATCCAGAAGTCGTCGAACGTCGGCGCGGCGAAGATCGCCCTCGAGCTGCCGCGCGAGTCGATGTGGGGGCTCTTCGACGACGTCGGCTTCGGTGCCGCGCCGCAGCTCGGGCTTCCCGGCGAGGCGATCGGGAAGCTCCGCCCCTACAAGACGTGGCGGCCGGTCGAGCAGGCGACGATGTCGTACGGCCACGGGATCTCGGTGAGCCTCGTCCAGCTCGCGCGCGCCTACACCGTGTTCGCGCGCGACGGCGATCTGGTCCCGCTGTCGCTCGTGAAGGTGGACATGCCGCCGCCCGGCCGGCCGGTCTTCTCGAAGCGCACCGCGGACACGGTGCGGCGCATGCTCGAGCTCGCCGCGCAGCCCGGCGGCACCGCGCCGCGCGCCCGGATCATGGGGTATCGCGTGGCCGGGAAGACCGGGACCGCGCACAAGCAGGCGAACGGCGCCTACGTGGCGGACAAGTACCGCGCCTCGTTCGTCGGCTTCGCGCCCGCGTCGCGGCCGCGGCTCGTGATCGCCGTGATGCTCGACGAGCCGTCGGCGGGACAGCACTACGGCGGCGTCGTTGCGGCCCCGGTCTTCGCCAACGTGATGGCCGGCGCATTGCGCATCCTGGGCGTAGCTCCGGATGGCCCGATGCAGCCGATCGAAGCGGCGCCGCCGGCGCTCGAGGTGCGCGAGAGCGTCTAGCCGAACGATGCGCGCGGACGAGCAGGATCAACGATGACTCGGGCCCGCCGTGCCTCGGAAGGGACACCTTCCACGTGGACAGCGAAGTCGACCGAATCTTGAGCGAGCTGCGACAACTCGGCGCCACGCCGGCGGGCCTCGCGGCCGACAGCCGCAGCGTCGCGCCCGGCGAGGTCTTCCTCGCGTACCCGGGCGAGCACGCGGATGGCCGCCGGCACATCCGCGACGCCCTCGCGCGTGGCGCGTCGGCGGTGCTGTGGGAGCGCGCCGGCTTCGACTGGCCGGGGGGGCTCGCGGTCCCGAACCTCCCCGTCCCCGGCCTGAAGCGGCTCGCCGGACGGCTCGCGTCCGAGGTCTATGGCCGGCCATCGGAGCGGCTGTGGGTGTGCGGCGTGACCGGAACCAACGGGAAGACCTCGTGCAGCCAGTGGATCGCGCAGGCGCTCGAGGCCGGCGGCCGGAAGACCGCCGTGATCGGCACGCTCGGGCTCGGGCTCGTCGGCGCGCTCGAGGAGAACCCGAACACGACCCCCGATGCGGTCGTGCTGCAGCGCTCGCTCGCGCGCTTCCTCGACGCGGGCGCGCGCTCGGTCGCCATGGAGGCTTCCTCGATCGGGATCGACCAGGGACGCGTCGACGGCGTGCAGTTCGCCGCCGCGCTCTTCACCAACCTCTCGCGCGATCACCTCGACTACCACGGCGACATGGAGCGCTACGCGCAGGCGAAGCTCGCGCTCTTCCGCGCCCCGGGCCTCGCCCACGCGGTGCTCAACCTCGACGACGCGCTCGGCGTGCGCATCGCCCAGACGCTTGCCGGCGGCGGGATCGATCGGATCGGCTACAGCACCGCCGCCGGCGTCGGCGCGGCGAGCGGCCTGGAGCAGTGGCTCGAGGCGCACGCGATCGTGCTCTCGGCCGCGGGACTGCGCTTCACTCTGGTGTCCAACCATGGATCGGCTCGGGTCGCGGCGCCGCTCGTCGGCCGCTTCAACGTCGCCAACCTCCTCGGCGTGATCGGCGTCCTCCTCACCGCCGGTTTCACGCTCGACGCGGCGGCGAAGGCGGCATCGCGGCTCGAGCCGCCCCCCGGGCGGATGCAGCGGCTGGGGGGCGACGGCCGGCCGCTGGTCGTCGTCGACTATGCCCATAGCCCGGACGCGCTCGAGAAGTGCCTGGCGGCGCTCCGCGACGTCGCCCGGGGCCACGGCGGACGCCTGGTGTGCGTGTTCGGCTGCGGCGGCGACCGCGACCGCGGCAAGCGTCCGCTGATGGGCGAGGCGGCGTCGCGCCACGCCGACTTCGTGTGGCTGACGAGCGACAACCCGCGCAGCGAATCGCCGGTTGCGATCATCGACGAGATCCGCCCCGGCGTGCGGGTCGCCCACGACGTCCGCGTCGATCGCGGCGAGGCGATCCGCGCGGCCGTCGGCGCGGCGCGCGCCGACGACGTGGTGCTGATCGCCGGCAAGGGGCACGAGCCCTACCAGGAGATCGCCGGCGTGCGCCGGCCGTTCGCCGACGTCGTCGAGGCCGGGCTCGCGCTGGAGGCGTGGCGGCCGTGATGCTCGTCTCGGAAGCCGCAGCGGCGCTCGGCGCGACGATGGTCGGCCCGGACATCCGGTTCACATCGGTGTCGACCGACAGCCGGACGGCCGCGGCCGGCACCCTGTTCGTCGCGCTGCGGGGCGAGCGCTTCGACGGCCACGACTACGTGGGCGCAGCGCGCGAGAGCGGGGCCGCGGCGGCAATGGTGGAGCGCGTCGGCGGCGTCGCCGCCCAGGCCCTGCCGCTCATCGTCGTGGGCGACTCGCGGCTTGCGCTCGGGGCGCTCGCGAAGCACTGGCGCGGCCGGGTCGGGATCCCGGTCATCGCCGTGGTCGGGTCGAACGGCAAGACGACGGTCAAGGAGATGGCGGCGGGGGCACTGCGCGCGCACTTCGGCGACCGGCAGGTGCTCGCCACGCTCGGCAACCTCAACAACGACGTCGGCTTGCCGCTCAGCGCGCTGCGGCTGCGCGAGGAGCACGCCTGCGCGGTGCTCGAGATCGGGATGAACCACCCGGGCGAGACCGGCTACCTCGCCGGCATCGCGCGGCCGACGATCGTGGTGATCAAC
>DATEDA010000059.1:0-20162 GCA_035286595.1 Burkholderiales bacterium
CGCCCATCTACCAGACGACGTCCTACGTCTTCAAGGACACCGACCAGGCCGCCTCCCTCTTCAACATGGAGCGCGCCGGTCACCTCTACTCGCGGATCTCCAATCCGACGAACGCGGTGCTGGAAGAGCGCATCGCCGCGCTCGAGGGCGGCGTCGGCGCGATCGCGACCGCGAGCGGACAGGCCGCGATGCACCTCGCCATCGCCACGCTCATGGGGGCGGGCTCGCACATCGTCGCGAGCCACTCCCTCTACGGGGGCTCGCACAACCTGCTCGCCTACACCCTGCCCCGCTTCGGCGTCGAGACGACGTTCGTCAACCCGCGCGATCTCGCCGCGTGGCGCGGCGCGATCCGAGCCAACACCCGCCTCCTCTTCGGCGAGACGCTCGGCAACCCCGGCCTGGACGTGCTCGACATCCCGGCGGTCGCCGGGATCGCGCACGGCGCGAAGCTGCCGCTCCTCGTCGATTCGACCTTCACGACGCCCTACCTGATGCGTCCGTTCGATCTCGGTGCGGATCTCCTCTTCCACTCGGCGACCAAGTTCCTCAGCGGCCACGGGATCGTGATCGGGGGGCTGCTCGTCGACGGCGGGGCGTTCGACTGGGACGCCTCGGGCAACTTCGCAACGCTCACCGAGCCTTACGCGGGCTTCCACGGCATGGACTTCACCGAGGAGTCCACCGTCGCGGCGTTCCTCCTGCGCGCGCGGCGCGAAGGGCTGCGGGACTTCGGCGCGTGCATGAGCCCGACGACGGCGTTCCACATCCTGCAGGGCATCGAGACCCTGCCGCTGCGGATGCAGCGTCACGTCGAGAACACGCGCAAGGTGATCGCGTTCCTGTCGCGGCAGGCGGCGGTCGAGTCGATCGGCTACCCGGAGCTCGAATCGCATCCCGACCACGCGCTCGCCAAGAAGCTGCTGCCGCGCGGCTGCGGCGCCGTGTTCACCTTCTCGGTCAAGGGGGGACGACCGGCAGGCCGCAAGTTCATCGAGAGCCTGCGCGTCTTCTCGCACCTCGCCAACGTCGGCGACGCGAAGTCGCTGGTGATTCATCCGGCCACGACCACCCACTTCCGCATGGACGACGCCGCGCTCGCCGCCGCGGGGATCGGACCGGGAACGATCCGGCTCTCGATCGGTCTCGAAGACCCCGACGACCTGATCGAGGACCTCTCCGGCGCGCTGCGCGCTTCGCAGAAGGTCTAGGGCGCGCCGATGAAGCTGCCTGTCGACGGCAAGCAGGCCTACGCCTACACCGCGGGGCGTGCGCTCGACGCGAAGCTGCCGAGCGTCGTGTTCGTCCATGGCGCCGCGAACGATCACAGCGCGTTTCTGCTCCAGAGCCGCTACTTCGCGTACCACGGCTGCAACGCGCTCGCCGTCGATCTCCCGGGCCACGGCCGCTCCGAGGGCGCACCCCTCACCACGATCGGCGCGATGGGCGACTGGCTCGCGTCGTTCATGGGCGCCGCGGGGATCCCCAGCGCCGCGCTCGTCGGCCACAGCATGGGCTCGCTCGTCGCGCTCGAATGCGCCGCGCGCCATCCTGCTCGCGCGCGCGCGCTCGCGCTCATCGGCACCTCCGCACCCATGCCGGTCGGCGACGCGCTGCTGGGCGCCGCGCGCGAGGACAGCCACGCCGCGCTCGACATGCTCAACATCTGGGGTCATTCGGCGACCGCCCAGCTCGGCGGCAACACCGTCCCCGGCATGTGGATGACGGGCGCGAACGTCCGCCTGCTCGAACGCGCCAAGCCGCAGGTGCTCCACGTCGATCTCAAGGCCTGCCACGACTACGCGGACGGACGGACGTCCGCGGCGAAGGTCCGGTGCCCCGTGCTGTTCGTCCTCGGAAGCCGCGACATGATGACTCCGCCGCGCACCGCGAAAGACCTGCAGGCCGCGATCCCGGAGGCCCGGACCGTCGTGTTTGAGGGAACAGGTCACGCGCTCATGGCCGAACGCCCGGATGGAGTGCTCGAGGCCCTCATCGGCGTCGTCGGTGCGCCGAAAAGCTAACGAACGCCGCGACCCCCGCATTGACAGCCTTTTGGGCCGGCCCCTAGGCTAGCTTCGTCCGAACGAGGTCCCGTCCAGCCCGCCCATGACCGAACCGCAACGCCTCGGCAAGTACGAGCTCGTCGAGGTGCTCGGCAGAGGCGCCATGGGGGTCGTCTACAAGGCGTTCGACCCCGATATCCATCGCACCGTCGCGATCAAGACGATCCGCAAGGAGTTGATCGACGACGACGACCACACCGGCATGATGATGGCGCGCTTCAAGAACGAGGCGCGCGCCGCCGGCCGCCTCTCGCACCCCGGCATCGTCGCCGTGTACGACTACGGCGAGTCGAGCTCGGTCACCTACATCGCCATGGAGTTCGTCCAGGGCGCGAGCCTGCGCGAGTACTTCAACCGCGGGACGCGGTTTCCGGAGCGCGACATCGTGAGCATCATGGCGCAGCTGCTCGACGCGCTCCACCATGCCCACGAGCAGGGGGTCTGGCACCGCGACATCAAGCCGGCCAACCTCATCATCATGGACAGCGGCCGGATCAAGGTGGCCGACTTCGGCATCGCCCGGATCGACACCTCGCAGCTCACGCTCACGGGCGTCGTCATGGGGTCGCCCGGCTACATGGCCCCGGAGCAGTACACCGGCGGGACCGTCGACCGGCGCGCCGACCTCTTCGCCGCGGGCGTGGTCATGTACCAGCTGCTCACCGGGACGCACGCGTTCTCCGGCACCACGGAGCAAGTCGCGTACAAGATCTGCCATGAGCGCCCGGCGCCCCCTTCCGAGGCCGATCCCGGACGAGGCTGGGAGCGCTACGACGCGGTGATCGCGCGGGCGCTCGCCAAGCAACCCGCCGAGCGCTTCGCGACCGCCGACGCCTTCCTCGCCGCGATCCTCGAGGCGTTCGCGGCTCCGGTGAGCCCGACGGTGTCGGCGGAGACGATCATCGTGGAGCCCACCGTGGCGACGGCCATGTTCGACTCGAGCAACCCGTCCGCGCGGACGCTCTCGGGCGCAATGCCCCGGCCGTTGAGCGTCCGGCCCCTCGAGCCGGCGGGCGGCGCCCCCACCCGCCCCGAAAGCGAGCGCCGGACGGACGAGGACACGGTGCTGCTGGACCGCGGCCAGGCGGCAGGCGGCACGGTGATCGGGCACCGGCGCAAGTGGGTGATTGCGGCGACTGCGGTCGCAGTGATTGCGCTCGCGGTCGTCGCAGGGCTGCTGCTCACCCGGACGCCGGGCGTTCCGTCCCCTGCGAAGGCCCCGGCGGTCGCGAAGACCCCGGCCTCACCGCCGGCGAAGGCCGAGGCGCTAAAGACGGAACGCCGGCCCGCAGAGCAGTCGTCATCGACGGCGGCGGCAAAGCCGGCGGCAAAACCGCCACCGCCTCGGACCACGGTCGTCAAGCCGGAGCCGCCGCCGCGGAAGGCCGCGGCCCCGGCCCCGACGAAAACGGCGCCCAAGGAGCCGGAACGGAAGCTCGCCGCCGCCCGGCCAGCGCCCGCGGCCGCGCCAGCGCCCGCTCCGCCGAAGCCGGCGAGCGCGCCGCCGGCGCAGAGCGGCGGTGGATTCTGGAGCGACCAGGGGCTCACGCTCCGGGTCCAGAGCAAGCTGCAGTTCAACCGCAGCATGTGGGGCTCGAACAGCGGCATCGTGGTCGCGGTGCGCAACGGCGTCGTCACGCTGCGGGGAACCGTGCGGGCACAGCAGGACGTCGCCGAAGCGGGGCGCCTCGCAGCGGCCGTGGAGGGCGTCAAGGCGGTCCGTAACGAGCTGAAGGTCGGGCCGATCCAGTAGGCTTGCGCGTTCAATCGGCGAGCCTCAGCAGCACCGGCTGGTGGTCGGAGGCCTGCGTCGCGCCCTCCACGACCACGTCCTCGACCCGGGACGCCAGATCCTCGGTGACGAGGATGAAGTCGCAGGCGTACGGCTCGTCGGGCCACTGGGCCTTGTCGTAGAGCCCGAGGGTCGGCGCGTGCGGCGTGTCGCCGTGCCGGATGCGCCACGCGTCGCGGTACGCCGGGCTGCCCGCGATCGGCGCCTGCAGGCGCGCGTAGAGCGGATCCTCGGGCCTCAAGTTGAAGTCCGCGGTGAGGATGCCCGAGCGCGGCCGCGGCCGCGCCTCGAACGGGCCGCCCGCTTTCGCGGGAAACGCCGGGTCGTCCGCGTGCGCCGCCGCCTCGGCCTGGAGCTCGCGGAGCCGCTCGACCTGGGCCGCGCGCTGTCGTCCCGAGTAGTACTCGAGATGGGTGGTCGTCACGCGCAGCGGTCCGCGCGCGCCGGCGATCACGACTTCCAGCGCGACGCGCTGCATCGTCGGCACCCCGGAGTCCGGGGGCCACGGCAGGGGATGCCGGAAGGCCTGGAGGACCGGGCGGCGCGTGAGGATCAGGTTGCCGAACTGGCGGCGCGACGCCCCCTCGCCGAGCGCGTCGACGGCGATCCCCTCGACTGCAGTCCAGCCGGGCAGCTCGGCGGCGAGCGCCGCGAACGCATCCCGGCCCTCGTTTCCGGCGAGCCCGGGAAAATTGCGTCCGACCTCCTGGAAGCAGAGCACGTCGGGGTCGCCCAGCTCGCGGGAGACGCGGATGATCCGCCGCGGATCGACGACGCCGTCGACGCCGCGTGCCCACTGGATGTTCCAAGTGATCAGGTCCATCACCGGATCCCCGCGCGCACGAAAGGCTCTAATGGTAGTCGATGGTGCTGCGGCGCAGCGGCAGCGCGTGCCGGCCGGCGCGCGCTAGACTTACACACGATCGGTCTCAATCCCGCGCATCAAACCCGTCTGCCGCCGCTCCGAATGAATCGCCGCTTGTTTCTGGGTGCCGGGCTCGCTTCGGCCGCAGCCGCGTGCGGCGTCGTCCGCGCCACCCGCGACCCCACCGTCGCGGCGCCGACGGCGCTCGCCGGCGACCGCGTCGTGGCGCTCTCGGCCGTACGGCGTCTCGTCGTCGAGCGGCGCGATCCGCTCGCGGGTCGTTGCAGCTACGTGGCGGACACGACGGTGCAGCCGATTCTGGTCGCGCGCCGCGGCGAGACCTTCGATGCCGTGATCGAAAACGCCCTCCCCCAACCCACCACGGTCCACTTCCACGGGCTGACTCTGCCGGAAGCGGCGGACGGCGCGGGCTTCGATCCAATCGTCCCGGGGGCTCGGAAGCAGGTGCGCTTCGAGGTGAAAAATCGCTCCGGACTGTACTGGTTTCACGCGCATCCGCACGGCTTCACTGCCGAGCAGGTCTACGGCGGTCTCGCCGGCCTGCTCGTCGTCACGGACGATGACGATGCGGCGCTCGATGCGGCGCTCGGCCTCGCGCCCGGGAACCGGCTCGCGCTCGCGGTCGCGGACGCGCGGGTCGCCGGCGGTGCGATCCGCCCCTACGCCCCGACCGAAGCCGACTGTCTGCACGGCTGGTTCGGCAACCGCGCGCTGGCGAACGGCGAGCTCGACGCCCGCCGGGTCGTCGCGCCCGGCTGGGTGCGTCTCCAGATCCTGAATGCATGCAACGCGCGCGGGTTGCTGCTCGCGTTCCGGGGTGGCGAAGCGCAAGGCGGCGACGGCCTCGTCCCGTTTCACCTAGTCGGCACGGACGGCGGCCTCCTCGCCGCGCCGCGGGCGGTCGAGCGCGCGTTCGTGTACACCGGAGAACGGGTGGACGTCGTCATCGATCCCGCCGGGCGGCGGGAGATCACTGCGGTGAGCCTCGAGTTCGACCCGCGCCACCACGCGCAGGGCACTGCGCCGCGACCTCACCATCCGGCCCGTGAGCGCTATTCCCCGCTCGCGGCCGCGAGCGTCTGCGAGACCGCACCTCGCGCCGATTCCGCGGACCGATTGCCCGACGGTGCCGAGCTCCCGCTTTTCGCGTTGCGCATCGAGGGCGCGACGCGGGCCACACCGCCGCTCCCGTCGCGGCTATCGGCCCTTGCCGATGCGGCGGCCGGTCCGCAGGACGCGACGCGCCGGATCCGGCTCGATTTCGACGAGCGCGCCGGATTCCTGATCGACCAGACGCCTTACCGCCTCGACGAGCTCGCGTTCACGGTCAAGCGGGGCGCGCGCGAGGTGTGGGAGATCCGGAACAGCCCGATCTCGATGCCGCACCCGATGCACCTGCACGGCTTCGGTTTCCGCGTCTTGCGCAGGCAAGGGACCTACGGCGCGGCACGCCGGTTCGCAACCGAAAGCGGCGCGCGCTTTCCCACCGATCTCGGGATGAAGGACACGGTTCTGGTGTGGCCGAACGAGACGATCTGGCTCGCGGTGGACTTCGCGCTGCCCGAGGACGCGGTGTTCCGCGGCGCGCAGCGCTACATGTTCCACTGCCACAACCTCGAGCACGAGGATGGCACGATGATGCGCAACTTCGCGGTACTCTGACGGTCCTGGGAGGAGTTCAAATGACGAACCTGACACCGGCGGGGGCGCTGGCCTTGGCGGCTTTCCTCGCGGTCCTTGCAGCGCCACCGGCCCGGGCCGGGCTGGCGCTGGTGGGCAACGAGAACGGCGGCACCATCTCGCTGATCGACACCGCACGGGACGAGGTCGTGGGCGAGATCAAGACCGGCGGCAAGCCACGCGGCACGGCGATCCACGTGTCGCGCCGGCTCGCGTACGTGTCGGATCAACCTAGCAACGCCCTGCTGGTGATCGATCTCGACAAGCGCGCCGTGACGAAGCGGATCGATCTCGGCGAGTCGCCTGAAGGCGTCTACATCTCGCCCGACGGCAAGCTCGTCACCGCGGCGGTGGAGCTGACGAACAGCGTCGCCTTCATCGACACCGCGACCGATGCGGTCGCGTTCCGGGTGAAGATCGCCGGCGAGAACCCCGAGCACGCCGTGTTCTCGCCCGACGGGCGGTTCGTCTACGTGAGCGCGGAGGAAGACGACAAGCTCGAGGTGATCGACGTCGCCGCGCGCAAGCTCGTCGCGCAGCTCAAGGTGGGGACCCGGCCCCGCGGCATCGCGTTCACGCCGGACGGCGCCAAGGCCTACGTCGCCTGCGAACGGGCCGATACGGTCTACGTGCTCGACGCGCGCCAGCACAAGATCCTCGGCACGATCAAGGCGGGGCTGCGCTCCAACGGCCTCGCGATGCATCCGGACGGCAAGCGGGTCTACCTCACGAACGGCGGCGATGCCAACGTGATGGTGATCGACACCGCGACCGACAAGGTCGTCGCGACGATCCCGGTCGGGAGGCGCCCCTGGAACATGGCGCTGACCCGCGACGGCGCGAAGCTCTACGTCGCTAACGGCCGGTCCAACAGCGTCTCGGTGATCGACACGGTGAAGAACGCTCGCATCAAGGACATCCCGGTCGGCGACACGCCCTGGGGCGTCACGATCCTTGAGTGATCCGGGCGCGCGCGACCGTCACCTGCCGCGCAGGAGGTCCGCAACTGCCGGATGCTTCTCCTCGGTGGCGATCGCGAGGGCGGTCTTGCCGCGCTCGTCGGTCGCGGAAGCGTCCGCGCCGCGAGCGAGCAGCAGCTTCACGGCGTCGACGCGGCCGTACGCCGCGGCCCACATCAACGCGGTCGCGCCGTTGGCGTAGCGCTGGTTCACGGCCACGCCGTGATCGAGCAGCGCCTGCACGCAGGCCGTCGCGCCCTGCCCGGCGGCGTAGACCATCGCCGTCTTCTCCACCCGGTCCGCCGGCGTCGCGTCGGCTTTGGCCGCGAGCAGCACTTTCAGGATCTCGGTGTGGCCGCCGAACGCCGCGCTCATGAGTGGCGACACCTTCGACAGGTTGGCCTGATTGACGTCGGCCCCGCGCCCGAGCAGGAGCTGCACGAGCGCCACGCTGCCGTTTCGGGCCGCGAGGTTGAGCGGCGTGTCGCCCAGGCGATTGCGCGAATTCGGGTTCGCGCCCTGATCGAGGAGCGCGGCCACCGAAGCTTCGCTGCCCGTCCGCGCCGCCTGCAGCAGATCGAAGTTGATGTTGCGGTGTTGCGCTGCGACACCGCCGGGGGCAAACGCGAGGAGTGCGCCGAGGAACGCAAAAGCTCGAGTGGTCATGGAAGTCCGGGATCGCGCACGGGCCCGCGGGAAGTTGCGGTGCACACTTCCGTGGCCTATGATTGGTGCGGTCGAACGATAACAAAATCCACGCAAGGGGGAAATCGAAGTGCGCGGTCGCGAGTGTCCTGCTCGGGACGGCGCGCCGTTCTCACGCCCTCCCCCGCGTGCAAGCTCGGTCGGACCCTTCCTCAATCAAAGGAGGCACGTATGAGCAAGAAGCCACGCCACATCGTCAGGGGGCTGGCGCTCGTCGCCGGGGTCGCTCTGGGTCTCGGCGCGACCGCCGCCGACGTACCGAAGGCCGTCAACGTGTCGCAGGACATGCTGACCAAGGCCGGGGGGCAGAGCACGAACTGGCTGCACACGAACGGCAGCTACGACCAGGCGCGCTTCTACCCCGGCAGCCAGATCAGCGCCCAGACCGTCAAGAATCTGCGCCCGGTGTTCGTCGTCCAGACCGAGGTCGTCGAGTCGATGGAGACCGCGCCGATCGTGGTCGACGGGGTGATGTTTCTGACGACCTCGTACAACCACGTGTACGCGGTCGACGCGGTGACCGGGAAGGAGTTCTGGCACTACAAGCACAAGATGGGGCCGGTGACGACCTTCTGCTGCGGCCCGAACAACCGCGGCGTGGCGATCTCCAGCGGCAAGTTGTTCATGGGGACGCTCGATGCGAAGCTCGTGGCGCTCGACGCCAAGACCGGAAAGCCCCTGTGGGAGACCCAGATCGCCGATCCGGAGAAGGGCTACAGCGAGACGATGGCGCCTACGGTCATCGACAACAAGGTGCTGATCGGCACCAACGGCGGCGAGTACGGCGTGCGCGGGTTCGTGAAGGCCTTCAACGCCGATGACGGCAAGCTCCTGTGGACGTTCTACACGATCCCCGAAAAGGGCCACGAGGGCGTCTGGGCGGTGAACGACGCGACCGGCCGCAACATGAAGCGCGACATCGCGGCGGAAAAGGCGGCACTCGCGAAGGACAGCTCGTTCTGGCAGACGCTCGGCGGCGGGGTCTGGATGAACCCGGCGGTCGACCTCAAGGCCCGGACTGTCTGGTTCGTCGCCGGCAACCCCTCGCCGGACCTCTACGGCGCCGAACGGCCTGGCGACAACCTGTACACCAACTCGATCGTCGCGATCGATCTGGACAAGGGCACCTACAAGTGCCACTTCCAGTACATCGCGCACGACGTGTGGGATCTCGACGCGGTGAGCCCGACGATCCTCGTCGACGTGAAGGACAAGGCCGGCAAAACCATCCCGGGCGTGATCCACGGGGGCAAGACCGGCCACATCTACGTGCACGACCGAAAGGACTGCTCGCTCATCCGCTTCTCCGAGGCGATGATCCCGCAGGAGAACATGTGGGTGCTGCCGACGGCGCAGGGTGCACGGATGCTGCCGGGCGCGAACGGCGGGGTCGAGTGGTCGCCGATGGCGGTGAACGCGAAGCTGCGCCTCGCGTACGCGCTCAACCTGCACCAGCCGATGACCTACCACGTCGAAGCCGCGAAGTATCCGGGCGGCAAGCTGTGGCTCGGCGGCGCGTTCAAGGTGATTGCGGGCGAGAAGCAGTGGGGTCGCGTCGCGGCGGTCAACATCGACACCGGGAAGATGGCGTGGAAGTACGACACCGAGCAGCCGCTGATCGGCGGCGGGCTCGCCACGGCCGGTAACCTGTTCTTCTTCGGCGAGGGCAACGGCCTGTTCAAGGCGCTCGACGCAACGAACGGCAAGCTGCTGTGGCAGTTCCAGTGCGGTGCCGGAGCGAACGCGATGCCCGTCTCCTACATGGTCGGCGGGAAGCAGTACGTCGCGATGGGCTGCGGCGGCAACACCCAACTCGACTTCAAGCGCGGGAACTCGGTGTTCGTGTTCGCGCTGCCCTGATTGCGCCGACTCGCGGATCACGAGGCCGCCCGCGGGCGGCCTCGTTTTTGCATGCTGTTCGCGGTGAACTCAGCAAGGCTCGGATCGACCGCCCTCGTCGCGCTGGCGGTGCTCGCCGGCGCCGCGCACGCGCAGGATGTCGAGGCCGGCCGCAAGAAGGCCGAGGCGTGCGTCGCCTGCCACGGCCCGAACGGCAACTCGACGCAGCCCCAGTTCCCGATCCTCGCCGGACAGACCGCACGCTACCTCTACCTGCAGCTCGGGGACTTCAAGGAAGGGCGGCGCAAGGAGCCGCAGATGGACCCGTTCGTGCAGACCCTCTCGCGCGCGGACATGCTCGATCTCGCCGCGTTCTTCGCCACGCAGAAGGTCCGTCCGACGCCGTTCAAGCCCGACCCCGTGAAGTCCGCGCGCGGCCTGAAGAAATCCGAGGAGACGCTCTGCACGATGTGCCACCTCGGCGGCTTCATGGGTCAGAACGAGATTCCCCGCGTCGCGGGTCAGCACTACGACTACATCGTGAAGCAGCTGAAGGACTTCAAGACGCTCACGCGGACCAACGACGCCGGCAACATGACGGCGGTCGCGAAGACGTTGTCCGACCGGGATATCGACGATCTCGGGCACTACCTCGCGGGGCTCTACTGAGCGGACGCGGGCGTAGCGACCCGGAAATAAGACAGCCCTTCCCCCGGCGCGGGCGCCGGGCAGAAGGGCTGGCGTGCTCGATGAACTGTTCTGGCGGCTAGACGCTTTCGTCCCGATCCGGGGCGAAGTCGTCCTGGTACGAGTTGATCTCGGCGTCCATCTTCACTTCTACGAAGGCCGGCGTCTCCCAGGTCATTGGCTCATCTCCAGGCTAAGCGGAACGGCAACGAGGAATCGCGAAAAGAGAAGGTTATGACCCCGCACGGCGGCCGTCAAGTGGCCTGTGCCGGCCGCCGGGAGCGCCCACGCCCCGGCCACATTCGCCGCAGCACCCGGTCACGGTCGATGAGCCCGTGCTTGAGCGCCGCGAGCACGTGCAGCGCGATCAGCGCGATGAAGATCACGGCGAGCGTCTTGTGCGTCGTGTTGAAGAAGTCATAGATCCGCCGGTCGTCGACGCCCCACGGCTTGAGCTCGACGAGATTGAAGTACTTGATGCCGAACCTGCTGAAGTTCGATGCGGTGTAGCCCGCGAGCGGCATCCCGACCATGCAGACGTAGAGCAGCGCGTGATTCGCGCGGGCGGCGACCCGCTCCCATCGTGGCATCGATCCGGGCAGCGGCGGCGGACGGTGAGTCAGCCGCCAGTAGAGGCGGAACAAGATCAGCGCGCCGAGCGTGAGCCCGACCGACTTGTGGAAGTTGACCCATACGGTCCGCGCGGGCGTGTTGCGCGGCACCTCGCCGAGATAGAGGCCGAGAGCGATCTGAAACAGGATCCCGACGACCAGGATCCAGTGCAGTGCGATCGCGACGCTATCGTAGCGCTCGTGCATGGTCAGCGCGCGAAGAACGCCCGGAACGCGGCCACCGCGCGGTCGATTCCGGTTGCTGAAACGTCGAGATGGGTGGCGAGCCGCGTCCGCGGGCCGATGAGGGCGAGCACGCCCTCCCGCTCGAGATGCGCCTTGAGCGCTGCGGTGCGATCGGCCGGGATGCGGACGAACACCATGTTCGTCTGCGGCGCCTCGACCTCCAGCCCGCGGATGCCAGCGAGCCCGGCCGCGAGACGCTCGGCGTTCGCGTGGTCTTCGGCGAGCCGATCGACATGGTGCTCGAGGGCGTAGAGCCCGGCCGCGGCGATGATCCCGGCCTGGCGCATCGCGCCGCCCAGGATCTTGCGCGCCCGGTGCGCGCGCCCGATCACGGGCTTGCTGCCCACCAGCATCGTTCCCGCCGGCGCACCGAGCCCCTTGGACAGGCATACCGAGACCGAGTCGAACCCGCGGCAGAGCTCCGATACGGGCATCCCGAGCTTCACCGCGGCATTGAAGATCCGCGCGCCGTCGAGATGCGTCGCGAGCCCGCGCGCTCGAGCGAGCGCGAGCGCCGATTCGAGGTAGGCGCGTCCGAGCGCGCGGCCGCCGATCGTGTTCTCGAGCGCGAGCAGCCGCGTGCGCGCGAAGTGCGGGTCGTCGGGCTTGATCGCCGCCTCGACCTCCGCGAGGTCGAGCGAGCCGTCGGGGCGGTTCGCGAGCGGCTGCGGCTGGATGCTGCCGAGCACCGCGCCGCCGCCAGCCTCGTAGCGGTAGGTGTGCGCCTCCTGGCCGACGATGTACTCCTCGCCGCGCTGGCAGTGGCTCATCAGCGCGGCGAGGTTCGACTGGGTGCCGCTCGGGAAGAAGAGCGCGGCCTCGAGGCCGAAGAGCGCGGCAGTCCGCTCCTGCAGCCGTAGCACCGTCGGGTCGTCGCCGAAGACGTCGTCGCCCACTTCCGCCGCGGCCATGGCGGCGCGCATCGCCGGCCCGGGCCGGGTCACCGTGTCGCTGCGGAGGTCGATCATGAGGTGTGCCGAGGGTCGAGGACGAGAAAGCGTAACACCGGGGTGGCGACGACGCGCCGCTCCCTTCGCTCTTCAGCCTTGACGCGGCGCTGGCTCCGGCCAATCGCCCGACGCGATCCGCTCGGCCCACAGGACGCCGACCACGGTCTTCGCATCGCTGATCCGGCCCTCGCGCACCCAATCGACCGCGGTCGCGAGCGGAACCGGAAAGGTCTCGAGGAACTCGCCGTCGTCGAGCGCCCGGCCCTCGTGCCGGAGGCCGCGCGCGAGCCACAGCTCGATGCGCTCCGTGGAGTAGGCGCAGACCGGGTGGATCGTCGTCACGTAGCGCCAGTCGGCCGCGGTGTATCCGGTCTCCTCGCGGAGCTCCCGTCGCGCCGTCTCGAGCGGCGGTTCCCCGCCGCTGATCTTCCCCGCGGGCAGCTCGATCAACTCGCGGCGCAGGGGGTAGCGGTACTGGCGCTCCATGAGCAGCTCGCCCGACGCGAGGAACGGGATGATCGCGACCGCGCCCGGGTGCTCGATGTACTCGCGCACCGCCTGCGCCCCGTTCGGGAGCCGCACGACGTCGCGCCGCACGTGCAGCAGCACGCCGTCGTAGACGCTCTCTCCGTCGAGCCGCGTCTCGCCGAGATCCGGATGGTCGTGCTCGTGGAAGATGTCAGCCATGGAGTCGTCCTCACGCCGGCGCGCCGGCCGCCCTCACTGCGCGAGCGGATAGACGGTCCGGATGGCGGCGAGACACAGCGCGAGGAGCGGGCCGGGGAGGATCCCGAGCGCGAGGATCGCGAGGCCGTTCGCCGACAGCGCCACGCGCATGTCCAGCCCCGGTTCGATCGGCGCGGTGCTCTGCGGCTCGTCGAAGTACATGACCTTCACCACCCGCAGGTAGTAGAAGGTCCCGATCAGCGACATGACCACCGCGAACACCGCCAGCCAGATCTGGCCCGCCTTGATCACCGCGTCGAGCACGACGAGCTTCGCGTAGAACCCCACCGTCGGCGGGACCCCGGCGAGCGAGAACATGACGAGGAGCATCATGAACGCGTACCACGGCGAGCGCTGGTTGAGCCCCTTGTAGTCGACGATGTTGTCGGCCTCGAACCCGGCCCGCGACATCAGCACCACCGTGCCGAACGCCCCGAGGCTCATCAGCACGTAGACGACCGAGTAGAACATCGCGGCGCTGTACGCGTCGGGCGCCGAGAAGCGGTTGCCCCCGACGACGCCCGCGAGGAGCCCCAGCAGCATGAAGCCCATGTGCGCGATCGTCGAGTAGGCGAGCATGCGCTTGATGTTGGACTGTGCGATCGCCGCCAGGTTGCCGAGCGCGAGCGAGAGGACCGCGAGGATCGTCAGCATCTGCTGCCAGTCGACCGCCAGGTCGAGCAGCCCGTTGACCAGCAGCCGCATCGCCATCGCGAACGCCGCGAGCTTGGGCGCCGTTCCGATGAACAGCGTCACCGCGTTCGGGGCCCCGTCGTACACGTCCGGAATCCACATGTGGAACGGCACGACCCCGACCTTGAACGAGAGCCCGGCGACCACGAACACGAGCCCGAACACGAGCACCGCCCGGTCGGCCTTGCCCGCGGCGATCAGCCGCGCCATCGCCTCGATGTTCAGGGTCCCGGTGGCGCCGTAGAGCATCGACATGCCGTACAGCAGCAGACCGGAGGCGAGCGCGCCGAGCACGAAGTACTTCATCGCCGCCTCGGTCGACACCGCCGAGTCCCGGTTGAGCGCCACCATCGAGTACAGGCACAACGACATCAGCTCGAGCCCGAGGTAGAGCACGAGGAGGCTGTTGGCCGAAATCATCACCATCATGCCCAGCATTGCGAACAGCGCCAGCGCGAAGTACTCGCTGCGCAGCATGCCGCGCGCCGCGAGGTATTGCCGCGAGTAGACGAAGCACGTCGCCACCGCGACATAGGTGACGAGCTTGAGGACGTGCGCCATCAGGTCGCCGACGAACATGTCGCCCAGGGGATAGACCGTCCGGCCGGTCGCCTCGACGATCCCGATGGTCAGGAGCGCGCAGCCGGCGACCGTGAGCTGCGAGAGCGCGTACGCGACCGCTGGGCGGCGCGCCTCGGGCAGGAACAGGTCGACGACCAGGATCAGGCACGCCGCCGTGGCGAGCCAGATCTCGGGGTACGCCGGCAGCAGCTCGTCGAGGAGGCTCATTCGACTACCCTCGCGCGTCCCGCGCTCGGGATTCGCCCTTGGGGCGGCCCGGCGGGCTCATTCGACTACCCTCGCGCCCGCGCGCTCGGGATTCGCCCTTGGGGCGGCCCGGCGGGCTCATAGCTTCCCCGCTGCGACGTGCTTCAGAAGATCGTTGACCGAGGCGTGCATGACCTCGGTGAACGCGTTCGGATACACCCCGAGCCCGAGCACCGCGATCGCGAGCAGCCCCAGGACGAGGAACTCGCGCGCGTTGATGTCCTCCAGCTCGCCGACGTGCGGGTTGGCGACCGCACCGTAGATCACGCGCTTGTACATCCACAGCGTGTAGGCGGCGCCGAACACGAGGATCGTCGCCGTGAGGACGGCGATCCAGACGTTGAACTTCATCGCCCCCATGATGACCATGAACTCACCGACGAAGCCGCTCGTCGCCGGCAGCCCGCAGTTCGCCAGCGCGAACAGCATCATGAACGCCGCGAACTTGGGCATCGTGTTCACCACCCCGCCGTAGTCGGCGATGAGGCGCGAGTGCATCCGGTCGTACATGACGCCCACGCAAAGGAAGAGCGCGGCCGAGACGAACCCGTGCGAGATCATCTGCACCAGCGCGCCTTCGACGCCGTAGGCGTTGAAGATGAAGAACCCGAGCGTCACGAAGCCCATGTGCGAGATCGACGAGTAGGCGATCAGCTTCTTCATGTCCGCCTGGACCAGCGTGACCAGCGCGATGTAGACGATCGCGACCAGCGACAGCGCGATCATGAACCCGGCAAGCGCCGCGGCTGCGTCGGGCAGGATCGGCAGCGAGAACCGGATGAATCCGTACCCGCCGAGCTTCAGGAGGATCGCCGCGAGCACCGCGGAGCCTCCGGTCGGCGCCTCGACGTGGGCATCCGGGAGCCAGGTGTGCACCGGCCACATCGGCACCTTGACGGAGAACGCAGCGAAGAGCCCGATGAACAGCAGGATCTGCGCAGTGCGGGAGAGCGGCACCGCATGCCAGTCAAGGATCGCGAAGCTGCCTCCAGACTGGTTGTACAGGTAGATGAACCCGACCAGCATCAGCAGCGAGCCGAGCAGCGTATAGAGGAAGAACTTGAGCGCCGCGTACACCCGGTTCGGCCCGCCCCAGATGCCGATGATGAGGTACATCGGGATCAGCGTCGCCTCGAAGAAGACGTAGAACAGCGCGCCGTCGAGGGCCGAAAAGCTGCCGTTCAGCAGGCCCGACATGATCAGGAACGCGGCCATGTACTGCGACACGCGCGACTGGATCACCTCCCAGCCGGCGATCACGACCAGGACGGTGATGAAGCTGTTCAGCAGGATGAACAGCACCGAGATGCCGTCGACGCCGAGGTGGTAGTTGACGTTGAACCGCTCGATCCACGGCCGGAGCTCGACGAACTGCATCTTGCTCGTCGCGAGGTCGAACCCGGTGTACAGCGGGATCGTCACGGCGAAGCCCGCGACCGCGCCGATCAGCGCGAGCACCCGCGCGATCCGCGCGTTCTCGTCGCGGCCGGTCGCCATGACGACCAGCCCGGCGAGGATCGGGATCCAGATCGCGAGGCTCAGCCAGGGCGGGGTCAGCGGCGCGGTCACGACGGGAACCAGATTCGGTACAGCCACAGGCTGAGCAGCACGAACACGCCGAAGATCATGACGAAGGCGTAGGTGTAGATGAAGCCTGTCTGGGCCAGCCGGACGATCCGGGCGACCAGGCCCACCAGCCTCGCCGACCCATTGACCATGAGGCCGTCGATCAGCGTGACGTCACCGGCCTTCCACAGGCCGGAGCCGATCTTCACCGTACCGTCAGCGAGCACCCGCTGGTTGAAGTCGTCGAACCCGTACTTGTTCTCGAGGATGCGGGTCAGGATCCCCGCCTTCTCGCGAATGACCCCTGGCAGGTCGGGCCGGACGATGTAGAGGTAGTAGGCGAGCGCGATGCCCGCCACCACGAGCCAGAACGGCACCGTGAAGAACGCGTGCGTGACCATGCCCATCACGCCGTGGAACTCCCGGGCCAGCTCGGCGAGGCCGCCGTGCTCGGGCGACACGTAGATCGAGCCGGCGAAGTAGTCCCCGTAGGCGATCCAACCGATCAGCCAGCCGGCGCAAATCGAGGGGACCGCGAGGAGGATGAGCGGGACCGTGACGACCGGCGGCGACTCGTGCGGCGGGCCGCCCTGGCCGTGCTCGTCGTGTCCGTGGCCGTGCCTGTCGAACCGTTCCTTGCCGTGGAACACGAGGAAGATGAGCCGGAAGGTGTAGAACGCAGTCACGAACGCGGTGGCGAGGACGCACAGGTACGCGAACCCGGCCCCCGGCACGGCGGCGAGCCGCGTCGCCTCGATGATCGCGTCCTTCGAGAAGAACCCCGCGAACGGCGGGACCGCCGCGTTCGCGAGGCCGCCGACCAGCACCGTGAGGTAGGTGATCGGCATGTACTTCCGCAACCCCCCCATGCGCCGCATGTCCTGCTCGTGATGCAGGGCGATGATCACCGAGCCCGCGGCGAGGAACAGCGCCGCCTTGAAGAACGCGTGGGTGTAGAGGTGGAACATCGCCACCGGGTAGGCCGACGCGCCGAGCGCCACCGTCATGTAGCCGAGGTGGGACAGGGTCGAGTAGGCGACGACCCGCTTGATGTCGTAGTTGACGATGGCGATCAGCGCCATGAAGAAGGCGGTGATGCCGCCGATCACGATCACCACCGAGCGCGCGGCGTCGGAGAACTCGAACAGCGGGGACATTCGCGCCACCATGAAGATGCCGGCCGTGACCATGGTCGCGGCGTGGATCAGCGCGGAGATCGGCGTCGGGCCCTCCATCGAGTCGGGCAACCAGACGTGCAGCGGGAACTGGGCGCTCTTGCCCATGGCACCGATGAACAGGCAGATGCAGATCACCGAAATCGCGAGCCAGGGCGTGCCGGGGATGATCTCCAGGGCGTCGGCCGCGAGCTTCGGCGCCTGCGCGAAGACCTCGGCGTAGTCGAGGGTGCCGGTGTGCGCGAGGATGAGGGCGATGCCGAGCAGGAAGCCGAAATCGCCGATGCGATTGACGATGAACGCCTTCAGGTTGGCGTAGACCGCCGTCGGGCGGGTGTACCAGAAGCCGATCAGGAGGTACGACACCACGCCCACCGCCTCCCAGCCGAAGAACAGCTGCAGGAAGTTGTTCGCCATCACCAGCATCAGCATCGCGAAGGTGAAGAGCGAGATGTAGGCGAAGAACCGCTGGTAGCCCGGGTCGTCGGCCATGTAGCCGATGGTGTAGACGTGCACCATCCAGGACACGAACGTGACCACCACCATCATGAGCGTGGTCAGGCGGTCGATCAGGAAGCCGATCTCGAACCGCGTCCCGCCGGAGGTGAGCCACGTGTAGACCGTGCCGTTGTACGTATTCCCGTTCAGGACGTCGACGAAGACCGCGCACGAGGCGACGAACGAGATCCCCACGCCGACGATCGTCACCCAGTGCGCGCCGGCCCGGCCGACCACCCGGCCGAAGAGCCCGGCGACGATCGCGCCCGCGAGCGGCGCGAGCGGGACAAGCAAATACAGGAGCTCCATCCGCGTCATGACCCGCCGCTACCCCTTCAGGTGGTCGAGGTCGGCGACGTTGATCGTCCGCAGGTTGCGGAACAGCACGACCAGGATCGCGAGCCCGATGGCCGACTCGGCGGCCGCGACGGTCAGGATGAAGAACACGAACACCTGGCCGGCCATGTCGCCGCGGAAATGCGAGAACGCGATGAAGTTCAAGTTGACGGCGAGCAGCATCAGCTCGATCGCCATCAGCAGGATGATGACGTTCTTGCGGTTCAGGAAGATCCCGACGATGCTGATCGCGAACAGCGCCGCGCCCAGCACCAGGAAATGCGACAGCGTGAGCAAAAAAACGACTCCCCTATTCATTCCCGGGACCCGCGGGCCGGGGTGGTACCCACCCCGTGCGCAGGTCCCGTCGGTTATTCCTTCTTTTCGGCCGGCATCGAGACCAGCCGCACCCGCTCCCCGCGCCGCACCACGACCTGGCGCGCGGGGTCCTGGTACTTCGTGTCCTTGCGCTTGCGCATCGTGAGCGCGATCGCGGCGATGATCGCGACCAGCAGCACGATGGCGGCGAGCTCGAACGGGTACGCGTAATCGGTGTAGAGGATCCGGCCGAGCTCCCTGGTGTTGCTGTAGCCGGGGCCCGGGTCGGCCGGCGGCGGATAGCGCGCCGGATCGAACTTGAGCCATACGAGGCTTCCCATCTCGAGCACGATCAGCAGGCCGACGACGACGCCGAGCGGGAGATGGCTCCAGAACCCCTCCCGCAGGCGATCGAGGTTGATGTCGAGCATCATGACGACGAACAGGAAGAGCACCATCACCGCGCCCACGTAGACGAGCACCAGGGTGATGGCGAGGAACTCCGCGCGCAGTAGCAGCCAGATCGCCGCCGCAGTGACGAACGCGAGCACGAGGTGCAGCGCCGCGTGCACCGGGTTGCGGGTGGTGATCGTCCGGGCGCCGGCGTAGAGCAGGACCAGGGCGAAGAACCAGAAGACGTAATACTCCAGCATGGGCGCTATCGGTACGCCGCGTCCGCCGCCCGGGCCCTTGCGATCTCGGCCTCGTACTTGTCGCCCACCGTGAGCAGCATCTCCTTGGTGTAGTAGAGGTCGCCCCGTTGCTCGCCGTGGTACTCGAGGATGTGGGTCTCGACGATCGAGTCCACCGGACAGGACTCCTCGCAGAGCCCGCAGAAGATGCACTTCGTCAAATCGATGTCGTAGCGGGTGGTGCGGCGCGTGCCGTCCTCGCGCTCCACGGTGTCGATCGTGATCGCGAGCGCCGGACACACCGCCTCGCAGAGCTTGCAGCCGATGCAGCGCTCCTCGCCGTTGGGGTAGCGCCGCAGCGCGTGCAGGCCGCGGAACCGCGGGCTCGCCGGGGTCTTCTCCTCGGGGAACTGGATCGTGACCTTGCGCGCGAAGAGGTGCCGCCCCGTGACCGCCATGCCCTTCGCCAGCTCGACCAGCAGGAACGTCCTGAAGAAGTCGCGGATCCTGTCGATCATGCGCGCCCCCTCACCGCCACGGGTTCCACGGCGTCTGCATCCACGCCGCGATCAGGACCAGCCAGACGATCGTCAGCGGCAGGAACACCTTCCACCCGAGCCGCATGATCTGGTCGTAGCGGTAGCGCGGAAACGTCGCCCGGAACCAGAGGAAGGCAAGCAGCAGGGCGGAGATCTTGAACACGAGCCAGAAGATCCCGGGGATGGCGTTGAAGAACGGCGAGTCGAGCGGCGGCAGCCACCCGCCGAGGAACAGCGTCGTCGCCAGCGCCGACACGAGGATCATGTTCATGTACTCGCCGAGGAAGAACAGCGCGAACGCCATCCCCGAGTACTCGACGTGGAAGCCGGCCACGATCTCCGACTCGCCCTCGGCCACGTCGAACGGCGCGCGGTTGGTCTCCGCCACCGCCGAGATGAAGTAGACGAGGAACATCGGGAAGAGCGGCAG
>DATEDA010000060.1:0-4686 GCA_035286595.1 Burkholderiales bacterium
GCCGCAGATGCCGGCGACGCTCGAGTCGGGGACGATCTACGGCTACTGCGTCGGCGAGCCGTGGAACCAGCAGGCGGTCTTCAAGGGGATCGGCGTGCCGGTCGTGACCGCCTATCACATCTGGAACCGCACGCCCGAGAAAATCTTCGGCATGCGCAAGGACTTTACCGAGAAGTACCCGCGCACCACCGTCGCAGTGACGAAAGCGCTCGCGCGCGCCGCGATGTGGCTCGACGAGGGCAACGGCAAGAACCGGCCCGAGGCGGCGAGGATCTTCTCCAAACGCGAATACATCGGCGCGGACTACGAGGTGATCGTCGGGCCCATCACCGGCGTCTATCAGTACGAGAAGGGCGATACCCGGCCGCTCCCGGAGTTCAACATCTACTTCAACAACCACGCGAGCTATCCCTACTACAGCGACGCGATCTGGTACCTCACGCAGATGCGGCGCTGGGGGCAGATTCCCGAGGCGAAGCCGGACGCCTGGTACCTCGACGTCGCGAAGAAGGTGTACCTGCCCGGCGTGTACCTGCAGGCGGTGAAAGAGCTCGTCGCCGAAGGCAAGGCGAAGGAGAGCGACTTCCCGATGAAGAGCGACGGCTTCCGCGGGTCGCAGGACGGCTTCATCGACGGTGTCGTGTTCGACGCGAAGAAGCCGAGCGAGTACCTGAGCAAGTTCAAGATCGGGCTCAAGGGCAACGAGACTGTCAAGCCGAGGTCCTGAGCGGGGCGGCCACAGGAGAGAGCGTCATGGAAAAGGTGTTGAGGGTGTTCGCCGGTCTTGCGAGCGGCGATCCGCGCGAACGGTTGCGCGCGATCTGGCTCACGGTCGGTGTGCCCGCGGTCGCGATCGCGGCCTTCCTCTGGGTCTGGGCGGAGAGCGCCGCTCGTGTGCAGACGAGCCTCGGCGCAGTGCCCGGGCCGGTGCAGGTGCTGAGCCAGGCGAGGAGCCTGCTCGAGGATCACGTCGCCGAGCGCGCCAAGCAGGCCGAGTTCTACCGGCGGCAGGAAGCGCGCAACGAGCAGCGTCTCGCCGAGGACCCGAAAGCCGAGGTGACGATCCACAAGTGGACCGGGAAGCCGACGTTCGTCGACCAGATCCTCACCAGCCTGAAGACGGTGTTCACCGGCTTCCTGTTCGCCACGCTGGTCGCCGTGCCGCTCGGCATCCTGTGCGGCTCGAGCCGCGTGGTGCAGTCGGCGCTGAACCCGATGATCCAGGTGTTCCGGCCGGTGTCGCCGCTCGCGTGGCTGCCGATCGTGACGCTGATCGTGAGCGCGCTCTACGTGACCTCCGACGGTGCGCTGTTCGAGAAGTCGTTCCTCGTCTCGGCGATCACGGTCACGCTGTGCTCGCTGTGGCCGACGCTGATCAACACCGCGGTCGGGGTGACGTCGATCGAGCGCGATCTCATCAACGTGTCGCGCGTCCTCCAGCTGGCGTGGGCCACGAAGGTCAGGAAGATCGTGGTGCCGTCGGCCCTGCCGTACATCTTCACCGGCATGCGGCTCTCGCTCGGCGTGGGCTGGATGGTGCTGATCGCCGCCGAGATGCTGGCGCAGAACCCCGGGCTGGGGAAATTCGTCTGGGACGAGTTCCAGAACGGGAGCCAGGAGTCGCTCAGCCGCATCATGGTCGCGGTGCTCGCGATCGGCATCATCGGATTCCTGCTCGACCGCCTGATGCTCGGGCTGCAGCACCTCGCCACGCGGGGCTGACAGGGGAGCGGTCATGCGCGCAGCAGCAACGCGAAAGACGCCGCTCCTGCCTTACGAGCGCGCGCCGGTGCCGGCGCCGTCGGCGACCGACGGCCTGCCGGCGGGCGCGGCCGACGTGCCGGCGCTCGAGCTCCGCGGCGTGAGCAAGGGCTACGGCAGCGGGCGCTCGCGCACCCAGGTCCTCGCGAACGTCGACCTCGCGATCGCGGAGGGCGAGTTCGTCGCGATCGTGGGGTTCTCCGGCAGCGGGAAGACGACGCTGATCAACCTGCTCGCAGGGCTCGCCGACCCCGACGGCGGCGAGGTGCTGAAAGGCGGCCGGCCGGTGCGCGGCCCGGGCCCGGACCGCGGCGTCGTGTTCCAGAGCTACTCGCTGATGCCCTGGCTGACGGTCATCGAGAACGTCGCGCTCGCCGTCGACAGCGTGTTCGGCGATCGGCCCGGGCCGGAGCGGCGCGCGCGCGTCGATCGCTACGTCGCGATGGTCGGCCTCGCCGACGCGCGCGACAAGCGCCCGGCACAGCTCTCGGGCGGGATGCGGCAGCGGGTGGCCGTCGCGCGCGCGCTCGCGGCCAATCCCGACGTCCTGCTGCTCGACGAGCCGTTGAGCGCGCTCGATGCCCTGACCCGCGCCAAGCTCCAGGACGAGATCGTCCGCATCTGGAGCCAGGACCGGAAGACCGTGGTGCTGATCACCAACGACGTCGACGAGGCGCTGATGCTCGCCGACCGCATCCTGCCGCTCGACCCGGGGCCGCGCGCGACGCTCGGACCGTCGTTCGCCGTCGACATCCCGCGGCCGCGCGACCGGCGCGAGCTGAACCACCAGGAAGGGTTCAAGCGGCTCCGGGCAGCGATCACGCAGTACCTCCTCGAAGCCGGCAACCGTCGGCTGACGGCGTCCGGCGGCAAGGTGATCCGATTGCCGGCGCTCAAGCCTGACCCCGCCGCGCGGTCGGCGTTCGGCGGGCTGATCGGCGCGCGGCGGAAGAACGCCGCTCAGCCGGCGCGGGAGCGGCACGGCGACGACCGGTACGTCGAGTTCTCGCGGGTCGGCAAGGTCTATCCGACGAGCGGCGGCCCGCAGCAGGTCGTCGACGGCTTCGACCTCAAGATCGCGAACGGCGAGTTCATCTCGATCATCGGCCACTCGGGCTGCGGCAAGTCCACCGTCCTCTCGATGACCGCGGGCCTCACCGGGGTGACCGAGGGCGGGATCATCCTCGACGGCCGCGAGGTCAGCGGCGCCGGCCCCGATCGCGGCGTCGTGTTCCAGGCGCCGAGCCTCGTGCCCTGGCTCACCGCCTACGAGAACGTCGCCCTCGGCGTCGAGCGGGTGTTCCCGCATGGCGAGCCTGCCGAGCGGCGCGACACGGTCGAGTACTACCTCGGGCGGGTGGGCCTCGGCGACGCGATGCACAAGCGCGCCTCGGAGCTCTCGAACGGCATGAAGCAGCGGGTGGGCATCGCGCGCGCGTTCGCGCTCGCCCCGAAGCTGCTCCTGCTCGACGAGCCGTTCGGCATGCTCGACTCGTTGACGCGCTGGGAGCTGCAGGAGGTGCTGATGGAGGTCTGGGCACGCAGCAGGGTCACCGCCGTCATGGTCACGCACGACGTCGACGAAGCGATCCTGCTCGGCGACCGGGTGGTGATGATGACGAACGGGCCGCGGGCCAAGGTCGGCCGCATCCTTGACGTGCCCCTGCCGCGGCCGCGCACACGGCGCGCGCTCCTCGCGCACTCGCAGTACTACGCGCTGCGGGAGAGCCTGATCACCTTCCTCGAAGAATGCGATCGCAGCCATTGAGCCCGGCCCGACCGGGCAAGGTCTGGCTGGTCGGTGCGGGACCGGGCGACGCGGAGCTCCTGACGCTCAAGGCGGTGCGGGCGCTCGGCGAGGCGGACTGGCTCCTCGTCGACGAGCTCGTGAATCCGGAGGTGCTGCGCCACGCGCGACCCGACGCCCGGATCGTCCGCGTGGGGAAGCGCGGCGGCTGCAGGTCGACACCCCAGGCGTTCATCGAGCGGCTGACGGTCAGGCTCGCACGCCGCGGACACGTGGTCGCGCGGGTGAAGGGTGGCGATCCGTTCGTCTTCGGCCGCGGCGGCGAAGAGCTCGTGAGGCTTCGCGCGGCGGAGGTCGAGGTCGAGGTCGCGAGCGGGGTGACCGCCGGAATTGCCGTGCCGGCGGCCCTCGGGATTCCGGTGACGCTCCGGGGCGTTGCGCGTGGCGCGATCCTCGTGACCGGTCACGTCGTCGGTCGCCACGCACCGGACTGGTCGGCGCTCGCGCGGTCGGGGCTGACGCTCGTCATCTACATGGGGCTCGCGCGGCTGGGGGAGATCGTCGCCGCGCTCGTTCGCGGTGGACTCGATCGGGCGACGCCGGCGGTGGCGGTGGAGTCCGGCACGCTCGCCGGCGAGCGCGTCGTACGCGCGTCCATCGCGACGCTGCCCGCGGCCGTCGCCGAGGCGGGACTCGCGAGTCCCACGATCGTGATCGTCGGCAACGTCGTAGCGCTCGGCTCGCGCGCCTCGTCCATGGCGCTCGGCCGCGCCGTCGCCTGAGCGGCGCACGCATGGACACCCGCGCCTCCGCCTTCGCGGTCGAGTTGGGGGTGCTCGCCGCGGAGCTGGGCCCGTGCTGCGTGCTCTGGCTGCTTTTGATCGCCGGATGAGCGAGCGCCAGCGCCTGGTCGTCGTCGGCAACGGCATGGCCGGGGTGAAAACGCTCGAGCACCTGCTCGCGCTCGCCCCCGAGCGCCACGCCATCACCGTCTTCGGGGCCGAGCCGCACCCGAACTACAACCGCATCCTGCTCTCGCCGGTGCTCGCCGGCGAGCTGACGACGGCGGACATCGTGCTCAACGGGCTCGACTGGTACTCGGCGCACGGCATCACGCTGCACCTCGGGAAGCGCGCGGTCCGGGTCGACCGCGTGCGCCGCGTCGTCGTCGCCGACGA
>DATEDA010000061.1:0-10984 GCA_035286595.1 Burkholderiales bacterium
GCCGCCGCCCGCCACCAGCGCGTGCCCCGACTTGATGAAGAAGAACGGCAGCTCGCGGCCGTCGCTCCCCATCTCCTTCTGGTGCTCGACGTAGTTGCGGCCCACGCAGAAGATGCGCCGCACCGGGAAGCGCGCGTTCGCCCCCACGATCGGCAGGGACGGGACGTCCCACGTCGAGATCACGTACTCCATTTTCATCGCTTGCTCCCTAGAAGATCGCGAACCGGTCGCCGTACACTCCGAGCGGCCAGCGGCCGCCGGAGAAGAGGGCGTATTTTCGCACGAAGGGGTGCTCGTCTCCGGCGCCGGCGGCCCGCGCCAGGCGGTACTGGTGGGCAGCATAGGTCGCCGCGCCCGCCGCGGCGCGGATCAGGCCCTGGTCGGCGCAACCCGAGCGCGCGGCGGCGACTGCCGCAGCGCCGTGCAGGGTGTCGGTCAGCGCCAGCCACTCCCGGTCCGCCGGGTCGAGGCGCACGGCGCGCTCGAGCCGCGCGCGCTCCGCCTCCTCGGCGTTCCACCAGCGTTCGGCGGGGGTGCGCGCGATCTCAGCCGCCTGGCTCCAGCTCGCGACGACGAGCGTTGGCAGCCTGGGCGCAAGCCCCAGCGCGGCGAGATACGCGGCGATGTCCGCCGCCTCCGCCTGGCCGAGCGGCTCGCCGAGCGTACAGAACCACGCCTCCGGAGAATCGAGCCTCACACGCTCACGCTGCGACCGCGATCTCCGGCAGCTTGAGCTCGAGCTTGCCGACGATGTCCTTCGCGCGCGCGATATAGTCGGCGCGCATCTCCTCGTTCTTGCGCAGCTTGATGCCGTACTTGCGGTAGAGCTCGTTGTTCTTGGAGCCGCTCGCGCCGAAGAACTTCGGCGCCTCGGGGTAGAAGCGGTTGATCGCATCCTGGACCCGCGCGCGGCTCTCCGGGGCCTCGACCAGGTCGACGCAGAAGTCGGCGCCGAACTGGGCGTGGAACTTCTCCTCGGGCATCGTCGTGCGCGCGATGTTCCGCAGCGGCACGAACGAGCAGTGCAGCAGGTCCTCGACCTGGAGGATCTCGGCGAGGTCGCCCAGCATCTTGATCACGCAGAACTCCTCCCAGGTCTTGAGCGGGAACTCGAAGATGTTGAGCGGCCGCTTGTGCCTGGGATCGAGCGCCTCGGGCGCGACGCCGATCTGGTCGGCGAGCTCCTTGAAGCGGACGTGGTGGTGGTACTCCTCCATTGCGACGCGGCAGGTGAGCCACTTGGCGTACGGCGTCGGCGCGAGCGCGATCGCCGGCTCGTCGAACACCTGGGCGCCGTAGAGCTCGTTGAGGGCGTGGCTGCGGACGATCTTCCGCACCGCGTCCTGGTACTCGGCCGGCTGATCAAGGAACTCCGCGACGGTCTTGACGGGCGGATAGGCGGACATGGATGCCTCCCTGGTTCAGAGTACGGGATCGGCCGAGAACGCCTCGAGATCGGTGACGAGGTCGGCGAAGTAGGGCTCGAGCGCCTTCATGCCTTGTGCGAAGCCGACGAGGTCGTAGCCGCCCTGGGGTTGCAGCAGCTTCGACGCCGGCCGCGGCTGATTGAAGATCATGACCTCGCGGCCGCGCACGCCGAAGAGCTGGCCCGAGATGTGCGCGGCCGCGGGCGTCGCGAGGAACGCCACCAGCCGCGCGACGTACAGCGCCGGCACTTGGAGCGCCTTGCGCTTGTAGGCGGCCTGCGCTTCGTTCGCCGGCTGGATGCTCTCCGTCACGCGCGTCGCGGCGAACGGCGCGATCGCGTTGCAGGTGATCCCGGAGCGCGCGAGGTCGTGCGCGACGACGCGCGTCAGGCCGAGCAGGCCCGCCTTCGCAGCGGCATAGGCGCCCTGGCCGAAGTTGCCGTAGATCCCGGCGCTGGAGACGAGGTTGACGATCGCCCCTGGCGCGCGGCCGGCTTTCGCGGCGTCGCGCATGACCGGCGTCGCCGCCGCCAGGAGACGATACGCGCCGGTGAGGTTCGTCCGGATGACCGCGTCCCAGGCCTCGGGGTTGGACTTGAAGATGAAGCCGTCGCGGATGATCGCCGCGTTGTTCACGATCAGGTCGACCCCGCCGAAGCGTTCCTGGGCGAGCTCGACCGCCTCGATCGCGACCCTGCGGTCGGCGATGTCGCCGGAGATCGCGGCGGCGTTCGCCTTGTGGCGCAGCACTTCCTCGGCGAGCTTCGGCTCGACCGGCTCGCCCGAGATCGAAACGCCCGCGTCCACGGCGACGACGGCGGCGCCCTGCGCGAGCAGGTCCTCGACGATCGCGAGTCCGATGCCGCGCGCACCGCCGGTGACGATCGCTACTCGGCCATTGAGATCCATGTGCGCCTCAGGGTTGGTTGTAGAAGGCGTCGGCGTGGACGTCGCGATGCGCGAGCCCGCGCGCCTCGAGCGCCGCCGTCGCTGCCTCGACCATCACCGGCGGGCCGGCGAGATAGGCCTTGTGGCCGGCGGGATCCGTCAGATCCTGCGCCAGGGCCTCATGCACGAGCCCGTACCGCCGGCCACGGCTGCCGATCTGTTCCGAGAGCACGACGTGGTAGCTGAAGTTGGAGTGATTGGCGGCGAGGTCCTTGAGGAGCGCCTCGCGATACAGATCGCGCTCGCTCCGCACCCCGAAGTAGAGCGTCACCGGCGCCGGGTAGTTCCGGCCGAGAAGCGTGCCGAGGATGGATTGCATCGGCGCGAAGCCGCTGCCCCCGGCGATGAGCAGGACCGGGCCGGCATGATGGTCGCGGAGGTAGGACGAGCCGAGCGGTCCCGACACCTTGACGATGTCCCCGACCTTGAGCTGGGTCCCGACATGGGTGCTCGTTCGTCCGCCGGGCATGCGCCGGATCTGGAACTCGAGCTCGGGGTCCGCGGGGATGCTGGCCATCGAGTAGTGCTTCGACATTCCCGGGCCGAACTCGACCTGGGCGTACTGCCCCGCGGAGAACGTGAATGGTCCCCCGGACTCGATCACGAACCGCACCGCCTTGATGTCGTGCGTCAGATCGTCCAGGGCCGCCACGCGGCAGCGCATCACCCGCGACGGATGGATGACGAGCTCCTCGGTCTCGAGGCGGCGGATCCGCGTGTCGCCCCAGGCCTGGGTCCGGCACGCGAGGATGATGTTGCGCGCGCGCTCCTCGGCGGCGAGCGCATGCTCGGAGTGCTCGAGCTCGAAGACGTCGCCGTCGACGAGCTCGCACTTGCAGGTTCCGCAGTTTCCCGCCTGGCAGGAGTAGGGGAACGGCACGCCGGCGAGGATCAGGGCGTCGAGGATGGTGTCGCCGGGCTCGGCGGCGACCGGCGCGGCGGCGCCCTCGACCGCGATCTGGATGGGCATGGTGGCCGGGCGCCTTGCGCGGGGACTCGGGATCGCCTACGATAGCCGCAGAACGTTCGGATGTCAAATAGTTTGGATACCAAACAATCTGGCCGGAGGCGGACCGCCCGCAGCGACGGCGCGCTCGACCACGGGCTGCTGCCGCGGCTCGTCGGCTACCAGCTGCGGCTCGCCCAGCTCGCGGTGTTCCGCGACTTCGACCGCGCCACCGCGGACCTCGGCCTCACGCCGGGACGGTTCGGGATGCTGGTGCTGATCGAGGCCAATCCCGGCGTGACGCAGAGCGCGCTCGCGCGGGCCGTCGGCCTGGACCGCTCGACGCTGGTCGCGCTGCTCGATCAGCTCGAGGACCGCCGGCTCGTCGCGCGCCGGCAGGGCGAGGACCGGCGCACCAACGGACTCTGGCTCACCACTGCGGGTCAGCGGTTCCTCGGGAAGATGAAGCGGCGGGTCGCCGCGCACGAGGCCCGGGTCGCGGCGCGGCTCACGCGCGCGGAGCGCGAGCTGCTCCTCGGCGCGCTCCGGCGCCTCGCGGCGTAGCTACTTGGGCGTCATCATCGGGGCAGTCGGCCCCGGTTTCATCATCGGCGACGTCTGCAGCGGCGACGTCTGAAGCGGCGAGGTCTGCAGCGGCGAGGTTTGGATAGGCGCCGTTTGGATCGTGGTCGATGGGGCAGTCTGGATCGTCGGCGCGGTCTGGATCGTGGTCGGCGCCTGCAGCGTGGGCGAAGGCGCGGTCTGCAAGGGGCTGATCGTCGTGTCGCGCGTCGCCGGGTCGAGCTGGCGCACGGTCCCGGGCACGGCCGCGCGACCCGTCCCGTCGTCGGGCCTCGAATCGCTCGTCTTCGGTGCCCGCGGGTCGGTCTGTTGCGGCGCTGGCCGGGGGGCCTCACGCCGGAAGATCGGCGGCACCGTCGGCAGGATCTGCGCCGCGCCAGCCAGCGAGACGAAGCCGGTCTGCTGCGCGCCGATGGTCAGTGTCTGGCCCTGCGGGGTCTGCATGGCAATCGCGCCCTGCTCGACGTAGTCGTACGCGCCCGGCGCCACGGGCGTCTGCTGGCCGGGCGGCGCGGGAAGCTGCACGAACGGGTTGTGGACGGTGCCGCGGATGCCGATGGTCGCGAACGGCGTATTGACCTTGTAGCCGTCGCGGTTCAGCTGCCCGATCAGGCCGGTGACGGAGCGGAATCCGCCCTTCAGGAGCGAGACGAGCAGGCTCGCGTTGCGGTCGTCCTGGCCCCGGTACGCGAACCGGTCGAGCTTCAGCTCCGTGTTGCCGCGTACCGAGATCATCCCGCCGTCGGCGAGGCGAAGTTGCGCGAGCCCGTTCGCGCCGGAGAGGAGCGTCTCACCCTCGCGCAGCTCGCCACCGCGCGCGGCGGCGCGCTGCGCGCCATCCCGGCCGACGATCCGCACGTCGCCGATGACTGCGATGAACTGCACCGGGGCACCCTGCGCCCAGGCGTGGCCAGCCGGCGCAGCGACGAGCGCCGCCGCCAGCACGCACCACCAGCTCCGAAGCATGGACCTCATCGCGAATGACCTCTCCGTGGAATCGTCGCGCACGTCGACCGGCCTCCGGTCCAGCAGGTGCCATCGAGCGGGAATTTTGTCACGCCCATGGGCTGCGCTCGCCGGCCAGGCGGGTCGCCCGCGATCCTGGCACAACCCGCCCCGAGCGAGCCATCCGGCGGTCGCTCTAGGCCCTCGGGGGGAGGCGAACCCTCCTGACGCTGGCCCCTAGTAGGACGCTCGGGCCCCGGCGGTGCAATCCGCCCGCGACCGGCGTGCGGCATTCCGCACGCGGCGTGACGATTTGTTGCAGGAAAGAAAAAGGGCGCCGTGACCGGCGCCCTGAAAGCTGAGCCCCTTCGGGCTCGCCCCTGCTCTCGAACCGGCGCGGGGCGGAGCGGGAGGCTCCGCCCCGACGCGTCAACCGTGATAGGCCGCTTCGCCGTGGTAGGTCGTGTCGAGACCCTCGCGCTCGTCCTCTTCGCTGACGCGGAGGCCCACGATGAGGTCGGCGATCTTGAAGGCGACGAACGCCACCACGCCCGTCCAGATGATCGTGATCACGACCGCCTTGAACTGGGTCCAGACCTGGCTCGCGATCGAGTAGTCGGCCACGGTGATCATCTTGGCCGTCACCCAGTCGGACACGAACCCCGGGCCGCCGAGCGACGGGTCGTTGAACACGCCGGTGAGCAGCGCGCCGATGATCCCGCCGACCGCGTGCACGCCAAACACGTCGAGCGAATCGTCCGCCCGAAGCATCCGCTTGAGGCCGTTCACGCCCCAGAGGCACAGCGCTCCCGCGACTAGCCCGATTACGAACGCGCCCGGGATGCCGACATTGCCGGCCGCGGGAGTGATCGCGACCAGGCCCGCGACGGCACCCGAGGCGGCGCCGAGCATCGACGGCTTGCCCTTGAACAGCCACTCGAGGAACGTCCAGGCGAGCACCGCGCACGCGGTGGCGAGGAACGTGTTGATGAACGCGAGCGCGGCGGAGTTGCCCGCCTCGAGCGCCGAACCGGCGTTGAAGCCGAACCAGCCCACCCAGAGCAGCGCCGCGCCGGTCATGGTCAGCGGGAGGTTGTGCGGCGACATCGCTTCCTTGCCCCAGCCGATCCGCCGGCCGAGGATATACGCGCCGACCAGCCCGGCGACGCCGGCGTTGATGTGCACCACCGTGCCGCCGGCGAAGTCGAGGGCGCCCATCTGCCAGATGTACCCGGCCTTGGCGTTCACCGCGTCGACGAGCTTCGGATCGGTGTACGCATCCGGGCCCATCCAGAACCAGACCATGTGCGCGATCGGCGCGTAGGCGAACGTGAACCACACCAGCATGAAGACCAGCACCGCCGAGAACTTCATCCGCTCGGCCAGCGCCCCGACGATCAGGCAGCAGGTGATCGCGGCGAACGTCGCCTGGAACGCGACGAACACGATCTCCGGGATGACCACACCCTTGCTGAACGTCGCGGCCATCGCGTACTCGCCGTTCAACGCGTCCGGGATCGCGCCGCGCAGGAACAGGCGATCGAGCCCACCGAAGAACGCGTTGCCCTCGGTGAACGCCAGGCTGTAGCCGTAGACGCACCAGATCACGGTGATCAGCGAGAACGTCACGAACACCTGCATCAGGACCGACAGCATGTTCTTCGACCGCACCATGCCGCCGTAGAATAGTGCGAGCCCGGGGATGCTCATCATGATCACGAGCGCGGTGGAGGTGAGCATCCACGCGACATCGCCCTTGTTGGGGGTGGGCGCGGGTGCGGGCTTCGCCTCCTCCTTCTTCTCCTCGACCTTCACCGTCTCGGTCACGGTTCCGGCCTTGGCGTCGACCTTGACGGTGTCGGTGACCGTGGTGGTCGTGGTGACGGCCGGTGCGGCCGGCTTGTCCTGCGCCCACGTCGGCGCGGCGAGCGCCGCCACGCCGAGCAGGGCGAGCAAAGCGAGCAACTTTCTCATCCGATTTCTCCCTTACAGCGCCTCCGCGCCGGTCTCGCCGGTGCGGATGCGGACCACTTGGTCGAGGTCGGTGACGAAGATCTTCCCGTCGCCGATCTTGCCGGTGTTGGCCGACTTCTCGATGGCCTCGATCACCGACTCGAGCATTTCGTTCTTGATGGCGGCCTCGACCTTCACCTTCGGCAGGAAGTCGACGACGTACTCGGCGCCCCGGTACAGCTCGGTGTGGCCTTTCTGCCGCCCGAAGCCCTTGACCTCGGTGACGGTGATGCCCTGCACGCCGATTCCGGAGAGCGCTTCGCGCACCTCGTCCAGCTTGAACGGCTTGATGATTGCGGTAACGAGTTTCATGTGGGTTTCCCCGAGTATTGAGAGGACATGGCGGCGCGCGTCGCGCGGTTCCTCAGAACGTCTTCTTCACGTAGAGGACGAAGGCGTCCTGCGCGGTGTTGTACCCCGCCGGGTTGGCCGTAGTGACGTTCGATGTGTAGAAGTTCGTCCCGGCGGCCCCGTTCTTCACGTCGGTGTCGGTGTAATAGAGGCCGATCTCGAGGCCCTTGACCGGGCCGGATTGAACGGTGTACGCGCCGCCGATCCGCCAGTCGTTGTAGGACGCTTCGGTGCCGGCAGCCTGGGTCCCGTCGTTCGCGACGTCGAGGATCCCGTAGTGGGCGTTCAGCGACCAGCCGCTGTCGCCGAAGGCGTAGTTGCCGAACAGGTCGAGGTACCAGCTCCCGTCGGTCTTCTGGCCAATCGGGCGGGCGCCGAAGTAGTCCTGCAGGCTGTACGAGAACTTCGCGCCGAGGAACTTCCAGGTCCCGGCGACGTAGATTTCCCAGGTGTCGGCCGAGGGGATCCCCGCATTCCTGCTGCCCGGGTAGTAGTAATAGATGGTGCCCACGTCGAGGCCGAAGTCGTTGGCGAAGGCCCACTTGTACCCGCCGTAGAAATCCCATTCCATGCTCGAGCGCGTGTAGTAACTGAAGTCCTCCAGCCAGCTGGCGTTCGACGCCCAGGTGCCGGCGTAGAGGCCGCTCTCGTGGCCATAGTCGAACCCGCCTTGAACGGCCGGCTTTCCGCCGGTCTGGGTGACGCCGCGGAAGATGTACTCGCTGAAGAAGCCGAGGTTGTAGCTAAACGTGTGCGGCGATGCCGGAGCGGGCGCGGCCTGCGCGAACGCGACAGCGGGCATGGCGACGGCGGCAGCGACCGCCGATGCGGCGATGAGTTGCTTCATTGAGTGCTCCCTTTGCTATTGAATTGGGGAAAAGCAACGAACGTGGAGCATTTCACGTGCCAGAAGTGTTCATCAATGAAAACAAGTCGTTATCTCGCGACTCGGCGCCGGGCCAGAGAGGGACGCACCAGCGCGGCGCGGGGCTTTGGGCTCGCGCACCATCTTCGTGCTTCGCGGCGCAGTTCTTGCGCTGCTAGACTCGAGCGGCCCCCATCGGTCATTCCATGCCCCCCGCCAAGCTCGTCGAGGAAGTGAGCGCGAAGGTCTCCGAGCTCCTCGGGGCGAATCCGGCGCGCGACGTCGAGAAGAATTTTCGAGCGCTCATGTCCTCGGCGCTGGCCCGCCTCGACCTGGTCACCCGGGAGGAGTTCGACGTGCAGGCCAAGGTGCTCTCGCGCACGCGGGAGAAGCTCGCGGCGCTCGAGGCGCGGCTAACCGAGCTCGAGCAGCGACTGAAGGAAAAAGCCTGAAAGATCGGTGACTGGCGCACGCGGTGAGCCAGTAGGGCAGTCATCCTCCAGTCTTCCGTCTTCGGTTTTCGGCCGCATGTCCCTCGCGGTCCTCTACAGCCGGGCGCTCACCGGCCTGGAAGCCCCCCTCGTCACGGTCGAGGTGCACCTCGCGGGCGGGCTGCCCGCCTTCACGATCGTGGGGCTCCCGGAGGCGGAGGTGAAAGAGGCGCGCGATCGGGTGCGTGCCGCTCTCCAGAACTGCCGGTTCGAGTTTCCCGCCCGGCGCATCACCGTCAACCTCGCACCGGCCGATCTGCCGAAGGAGAGTGGACGCTTCGACTTGCCGATCGCGCTCGGCATCCTGGCGGCGACGCGGCAACTCCCGGCAGCGAAGCTCGCCGAATACGAGTTCGCTGGGGAGCTGTCGCTGTCGGGGGAGCTGCGGGCGATCCGCGGCGCGCTGGCGATGACCTACCGCGCCGCCCGCTCCGGGCGCGGCTTCGTGCTGCCCATGCCGAGCGCCGCCGAAGCGGCATTGGTGCAGGACGCGGCGGTCTACCCGGCGCCGTCGCTGCTCGCCGTGTGCGCGCATCTGACCGGCGAGTCCCGGATCGAACGGTTCGCCGCCGCGCCGAGCGTGAATGGGGCCGTCTATCCGGATCTGTCGGAGGTGAGAGGACAGGCCCACGCCAAGCGCGCGCTGGAAGTCGCCGCGGCGGGCGCCCACAGCCTGCTGATGGCCGGCCCGCCGGGCACCGGGAAGTCGATGCTCGCCGCGCGCCTGCCGGGGCTCCTCCCGCCGATGACCGACGAGGAGGCGCTCGAGTCGGCCGCGCTGCGCTCGCTGGCGTCGGTCGGGTTTCGCGTCTGCGAGTGGCGCGAGCGGCCGTTCCGCGCGCCGCACCACTCCGCGTCAAGCGTCGCGCTCGTCGGCGGCGGCGGCAACCCGCGCCCGGGCGAGATCTCGCTCGCGCATCGCGGCGTGCTCTTCCTCGACGAGCTGGCGGAGTTCGACCGGCGCGTGCTCGAGGTGCTGCGCGAGCCGCTCGAATCGGGGCGGGTATCGATCTCGCGCGCGGCGCGCAAGGCCGAGTTCCCGGCGCGCTTTCAGCTCATCGCGGCGATGAATCCGTGTCCGTGCGGGTACCTCGGTCACTACGGCGGCAAGTGCCGCTGCACGCCCGACCAAGTCGCGCGCTATCGCGGCAAGCTCTCGGGGCCGCTCCTGGACCGCATCGACATCCACATCGAGGTGCCGGCGGTGCCGCAGGAGGAGCTGCTCGGGCAAGCGCCCGGCGAATCGAGCGAAGCGGTGCGCCGTCGCGTGAGCACTGCGCGCGAGCGCCAGCTCGCGCGGCAGGGGAAAGCGAACGCCGAGCTCGGCACGAAGGAGGTGGAGCGTCACTGCCGCGCCGACGCGGCCGGCGAGACCCTGCTCAAGCAGGCGATCTCGCGGCTCGGACTCTCAGCTCGCGCCTACCACCGGGTGCTCAAGCTCGCGCGGACGATCGCCGATCTCGCCGGTGCGGACGCGATCAGCGTGACCCACGTCGCGGAGGCGATCGGGTTCCGGCGGCGGCTGGAAGCTGCGGGCTGACCCGAGTGCGGCGGTTCGCGAGCGCTCGCCTCATCTGAGCGGCAACGCAGCGGCCGGTACGCCCGAGGTTCTCAAGCAATAACGGCCGCGGGTCGGTAGCAGAGTGGCCGCGGAACGACCACCTTAGCGTGAGCGCACTTAGAGCCGCGTGGCACTAACGGTGTCGCCGCATAGGTGTTCTGCAACTCAGGCATGCGCTGCCTCCCGAGTTAACAAGATTTTGCATTTCGTCCGGCGTCGCGCTGTGGACTGCTATGCTAGCCGGGCGCAGGATGGACGGCAGGGGAACAACAAGAAGTTCGGCACTGCAAGAAAAACTCCCGGAGTCTAGCCGCCGAACGAGCGGCGGAGTCCATGAGCGACGCGCGAGAGGGGAGACCACCTGACGCGCGACCGGCATTCTCAGGGGGAGGACGCATGAACGTCGGCCGTATGATCCGTGCACTGGCAGTCCCCGCTCGGTTCGTCGTTAGCGCGACCTTTGGCAGGGGGCCTCATTCCTGGCTCACGCGATCGCCGAGTCCGGTTGCGACGCCAACGCCGCGTCGAACGGTCCTCCGCGCCGCGGCGACCCTCGCTGCCGTGCTCGCCGGCGCCGTTTGGGGTGTGGCCCAGGCCGGTCCGGTCGGGGTCTACCACAGCTTCACCGGGCTGAATTCGCCCATCGGCTACTTGTCGGAGTCGGTTGCGTTTTCGCGCGAGCAGTCGTGCCGGCAAATCTTCGGGTGGGTGGAGCAGGCGTATCGGCGGAGCCTGTACCTCCGCTACTGGTTGCAGTACATCGGTATCATCGACGGCACCTGCCGATTCAAGACCATGGCCGACGGCGGCGGCTTTACGGACGAGCAATGGAACGCCTTCCTCGCGAACTGCATG
>DATEDA010000062.1:0-40142 GCA_035286595.1 Burkholderiales bacterium
TCTGCGGAAGCCAAGAAATTCATGGTGATTATGAACGCGGCGACCTCGATCATCACGACCAAGTCGCCTTACTCGGCGCGCACTTCGGTCACTCCGCCGCAATTGAACGAATCCTTCGGAGCCTGGGCCTACAAGAGCGGCATCCGAAAAGTCTACACCATGGTTTCGGACTTCGGTCCGTGCATCGACGCCGAAGGTGCGTTCCATCGCGCGTTCAAAGCGGCCGGCGGCGAGATCATCGGCTCGGTGCGGTTCCCGGTAGCGAACCCGGACTTCTCCGCCTTCGTCCAACGGGCCAAGGATTTAAACTCGGAAGCGATTTACATTTGGGTTCCGGGCGGCGCGCAACCGGCGGCAGTACAGAAGGCGCTCGCCGAGCGCGGCATCGATCCCAAGAAGACCAAAGTCCTCGGGATGGGCGAGCTCACCGAAGACGAAGCGCGCAAGACCATGGGCGACGCCTCGCTCGGCATCCTGACCGTCTATCACTACGACCACAACCATCAATCCGCGCTGAACCGGGAGTTCGTGAAGGCCTTCAACGCCGAGTACGGCGGGCGCAACCCGAACATCTATTCCATCGGCGGCTATGACGGCATCCACCTCATCTATGAAGTGCTGAAGAAGACCGGCGGTAACACCGACGCCGAAGCCCTGATCGCAGCCGCCAAGGGAATGAAATGGGAAAGCCCGCGCGGCCCGATCTCGATCGACCCGGAGACGCGCGACATCATCCAGACCGTCTACATCCGCCGGGTGGACAAGGTCGGCGGGCAGCTGCTCAACGTCGAGTTCGACAAGATCGAGAACGTCAAGGATCCGTTCAAGGCGCGGATGAAGAAGTAGGCGACCGGGTCCCGGCGGCTGGCGGCAATCACGGGCGGTCCACCATGATCGGCCCGTTCGCGGGCGTCCTGTTCGACGGGTTCGCCTACGGGATGCTGTTGTTCATCCTGTCGGTGGGGCTGTCGGTGACGCTGGGGATGATGAACTTCATCAACCTGGCGCACTGCAGCTTCGCCATGCTCGGCGGCTACGTCACCGTCACCTTGATGGACCGGCTCGGGTGGCCGTTCTTTGCCACCCTGCCGGTCGCGTTCCTCGCCGCGACGGCGGCGAGCGTCGTGCTCGAGCGCGCGCTCTTCCGGCGCCTGTACCGGGCGAGCGACCTGGATCAGTGCTTGCTCACGATCGGCATCGTCTTCATGTCCGTGGCGGCGGCGGCCTATGTGTGGGGGACGGTCCAGCAACCGGTGCAGCTGCCGGACTATCTGCAGGGCTCCGTCACCTTCGCGGGCATCAGCTTCGCCGTCTACCGGCTGTTCCTGATCGGCGCGGCGCTCGCGATCACGGTCGTTCTCGTCGCCGGCCTCGAATGGACGCGCTTCGGGGCGCAAGTGCGCGCGGCGGTCGACAATCAGCGCATGGCGCGCGGGCTCGGCATCAACGTGGATGGCGTGTTCGCGGTCACCTTCGCGCTGGGCAGCGGGCTCGCCGGCCTCGGCGGGGCGCTCGCGATTGCGATGGTCGGCCTCGATCCGGCGTTCGCGTTCACCTATCTCGTCTACGTCCTGATCGTGGTCTCGGTCGGCGGGCTCGCCTCGATCGGCGGCTCGTTCGCCGCCGCGGCGCTGCTCGGCATCAGCGACATGGCCGGCAAGTATTACATTCCCGAGCTCGGCGCCTTTCTTATCTACCTGGTCATGGTCGGCCTGCTGATGTGGCGGCCGGCGGGCCTGCTCGGAAGACGGTAAGTGACCGCGGCGACGCCGACCGCGGGTGCCGGCCCCCATTCCTACCTGCAGGAGCAAATCCGGTGGCGGTGGGTCGAGATCGCGTTCTGGCTCGCGACCCTCACCCCGTTCCTCCTGTTTCCCTCGTACCTGCAGCTCGCGAGCCAGATCGCGATCACCGCGCTCTTCGCCCTGTCGCTCGACCTCATCCTCGGCTACGCGGGAATCGTGTCGCTCGGTCACGCCGCGTTCTTCGGGTTGGGCGCCTATGCCGCGGGCATCGTTTCCAAGTACGGGTGGGGCGAACCGCTGTCCCTGCTCGTGATCGCCGCGGCGGTCGCGGGCTTGGCCGGCTATGCGATGAGCTTCATCATCGCGCGCTTCCGCCACCTGGCGCTGATCATGATCACGCTCGGCCTGGGTCTGCTGGTCCACGAGGCGGCGAACAGCGCGTCCTGGCTGACCGGAGGCGCCGACGGCCTGCAGGGCGTGAAGATCTGGCCGCTGCTCGAGACGTTCAAGTTCGATCTGTACGGCCGCACCGCCTACGCCTACTCGCTCGTCGCGCTGTTCCTGGCCTTTCTCGTGGCGCGGCGGCTGATCCATTCGCCGTTCGGCCTGAGCTTGCGCGGGATCCGCGAGAACCCGGTCCGCATGCCCGCCATCGGCGCGCCGAGCCGCGCCCACATCCGGAAGATCTACACCATCTCCGCGGCGATGGCGGGGGTCGCCGGGGCGCTCCTCGCGGAGTCGACGTCGACGGTCTCGCTCGAGGTGCTCTCCTTCCAACGCTCGGCGGACGTGCTGGTGATCCTCATTCTCGGCGGCGCCGGCCGGCTCTACGGCGGCATCCTCGGCGCGATCATCTACATGGTCGCGCGCGACCAGTTCTCCGGGGTCAACCCACAGTATTGGTACTTCTGGATCGGGTTGCTGCTCGTTGCCGTCGTCATGTTCCTGCCCAACGGCGTTCTCGGAGGACTTGCGAAACTCTGCGCGTCATGGCGGCGCAAGTCGTCGTGACCGCGCCGGCGGTCGGCACGACCAAGCCGGTAGTCGATGCGACCATGCCGGTAGTCGATGCGACGCTGCCCATTCTGTCCACCCGCGGGCTCGACAAGAGCTTCGGCTCGCTGGTCGTCGCGAGCGGCATCGATTTCGCGCTGCCGCAAGGCGTGCGCTACGCGCTGATCGGCCCGAACGGCGCGGGCAAGACCACGCTGATCAATCTCATGACCGGGATGCTGCGCCCGGACGCCGGGCAGATCTTCCTCGGCGAGCACGAGATCACCTCGCTCCGCCCCGCGGAGCGGGTGAAGCGGGGCCTGGTCCGCACCTTCCAGATCAATACGCTCTTTCCCCACCTGAGCGCGCTGGAGGCGGTGACGCTCGCGGTCTGCGAGCGGCGGGGCGATGCCGGCACGTGGTGGCGGCGCTTGCCGGCGTACCGCGACGCGGTCGACGAGGCCTACGGCATCCTGTCCTCGCTCAATCTCGGCCACGACTGCTACCGGTTGACGCGCGAGCTCGCCTACGGCCAGCAGCGCCTGCTCGAGATCGCGCTCGCCCTCGCCACCCGGCCCAAGGTGCTGCTGCTCGACGAGCCGGCGGCCGGGGTGCCGCGGGACGAGAGCCCGGCGCTGTTCGCCGCGATCTCCGGCCTGTCGCAGGACATCACGGTGCTGTTCATCGAGCACGACATGAGCATCGTGTTTCGATTCGCGACCCGCATCATCGTGATGGTCGGCGGCCGCGTGCTGGTCGAAGGCACCCCCGAAGAGATCGCGGCGGACGCGCGCGTCCGCGAGGTCTATCTCGGCCAGAAGCGCCATGGCTGAGGCGCTCCTCGCGCTCGCGAACGTCCGCGCCGGCTACGGCGACGCCGTGGTGCTGGACGACGTCTCGCTCGAGGTTCCGGAGCGGCAGAGCCTCGCCGTGCTCGGCCGGAACGGCGTCGGCAAGAGCACGCTGCTGCTCACCATCATGGGCTTCACCAATGTCGGCCGCGGCGCGATCGCGTGGCGCGGCGAGGACATCACCCGCGTCGCACCGCATCTGCGGGCCCGGCGCGGGCTCGGGTGGGTGGCGCAGGAGCGTGAGATCTTTCCCTCGCTGTCGGTCGAGGAGAACCTGACCGTCACCGCACGGCCCGGGCGTTGGGATCTGAAGGCGGTGTACGAGCTCTTCCCGCGGCTCGCGGAGCGCCGCGCTGCCATGGGCAACCAGCTCTCGGGCGGCGAGCAGCAGATGCTCGCGATCTCGCGCGCGCTGATGACCAACCCGCGGCTGCTTCTGCTCGACGAGCCGCTCGAGGGCCTCGCGCCGATCCTCGTCGAGGAGCTCGCGCGCGCGATCCAGCGCATGACCGGCGGCGAGGGCACCACGATCATCCTCGTCGAGCAGCACACGGAGGTCGCGCTGTCGCTCACCGAGGAAGCGGTGGTCATCGAGCGCGGCAACATCGTCCATCGCGCCCGGTCCCGCGACCTGCTGCACGACGCGGCGACGCTCGAACGCCTCGTCGGCCTGCGGGTCTTGGGCGCCGGCTCGAATGTGTAGAATCGAAGCGTCAAGGAGGAGGTGACCACCATGAAGACCTTACTGTTCCTACTGACCGCCCTGGCCGCAACCGCCGCTCAGGCGCAAGTCCTCGGGTTCGGGACCGCGCCGCAGGGCTCGATCGGCTACAACATGGGCTCTGCGATCGCCAAGGTGATGGCCGAGACCGCGAACCTGCAGAGCCGCGTGCAACCCTACTCCGGCTCGAGCGCGATCCTGCCGCTCGTGAACTCGGGCGAGCTCGACCTGACAGTGTGCAACGTGCTCGAAGCGCAGGAGGCGGCGAACGGCGAGGGCCCCTATAAGGGCCGCAAGCAGCCCCAGTTGCGCGTGGTCGCGGTGATCTTTCCGCTCGTGTCGAGCATCTTCGTGCGGAAGGACTCGCCGATCCAGACGATCGCCGATCTGAAGGGGAAGCGCATCCCGTATGGCTTCACCGCGCAGGTCACCCTGGAGCGCATCGTCTCGGCGATCCTCGCGACCGGCGGGCTGACCAGCAGCGATATCGTGCCGGTGATGGTGCCGAACGTGATCCGGGGCGCCGATGATTTCGCCGAAGGTAAGGTCGACGGCGGGTTCTTCGCGCTCGGTGCGGCCAAGGTCGCCGAGGTCAACAAGACGACCGGCGGCATTCGCTACCTGCCGGTCTCCGACGAGCCGCAGGCGGTGGCGGCGATGCAGCGGATCATGCCGTATGCCTACGTGAAGCTGGTGAACCCCTCGCCCGCGTTCGTCGGCCTGAACGGGCCGACCAAGCTGATGGCCTACGACTACCTCGTGGTCGCCGGCGCGCACGTCAAGGACGACGTCGTGTACCGCATTGCCAAGGCGATGTACGAGAACAAACCGAAGCTCGTGGAAAGCCTGCGCGCGTTCGCCGGGTTCAACCCGGACGAGATGCACAAGCGCATGCCGGCGCAGTTCCACCCCGGCGCGGTGAAGTACTACCAAGAGAAGGGGATCGGCGCGAAGTAGTTCTCGATGGCCGAGGAGTTCATCGAGGAGATCGCGCCCGGTCGGCGACCCTACGCGCGCATCATCTTCGTCTTGCAGGCGGCGCTCGTCGCCAGCGTGGTGGGGTGGGTGCTCGATCTGCAGCGCAGCGTCCTCGGGCTCGCCCTCTTCAACGAGCAGTTCCTCGTCACCGTCCTTGGCCTCGCGATCGCGATCTGCTTTCTCACCGCGCCCGCGAGCCCGCGCTTCAGGGGCCGGGTGCCCTGGTGGGACGCGGCGGCCGGGTTTCTCGGGCTCGCGCTGTGCCTGTACATCGCGCGGCGCTACCCGGCCCTGTCCGACGAGCTCACCGCGCGGCCGCTCGACGGCGTGTTGATCTCGGGGGCGCTCGCGGTCCTGGTGCTCGAGGGGACGCGACGCATGACCGGCTTCTCGCTGGTCGGCTTCACCCTCGCCGGCGTCGTCTACGCCATGCTCGGCCACCACCTGCCGGGCGTGTTTCAGGCGCGGCCGGTGGAGTTCACGCGGCTGCTCGTCTATCTCGGCCTGGACACCAACGCGCTGCTCGGCACCTCGCTCGACATCGCGATCACCGTCGTGGTGCCGTTCATCCTGCTCGGGCAGCTGCTCGGGCGCTGCGGCGGCTCGGAGTTCTTCACCGATCTCGCCCGCGCGTGGATGGGCCGCTACCGCGGCGGCTCGGCCAAGGTGGCGGTGGTGGGCTCGGCCTTCTTCGGCATGATCTCCGGGAGCGCGGTGGCCAACGTCTCGGCGGTGGGCGTGGTCACGATCCCGCTCATGAAGCGCTCGGGCTATCCGGCGCAGATCGCCGCGGCGATCGAGGCGGTCGGCTCGACCGGCGGCCAGTTGATGCCGCCGGTGATGGGGGCGGCGGCGTTCCTGATGGCCGAGGTCCTGCAGGTGCCCTATCTCGCGGTCATGGTTGCCGCGATCATCCCGGCGCTCCTCTATTACCTGTCGCTGTTCTTCCAGGTCGACCTGGAGGCCGCCAAGCGCGGCATCCGCGGGGAGCCGGTCGAGCGGTTGCCGCAGACGCTCGCGGTGCTCAAGTCCGGGTGGTATTTCCCGATCCCGTTCGTGCTGCTGGTGTACGCCCTGGTCGAGTGGAACTGGCGCGCCGAGTACGCGGCGCTCGCCGCCGCCGCCGTGCTGATCGGCTGCTCGCTCGCGTTCGGCTACAAGGGCGAGCGGGTGCCGATCCGCGACGTGTTCAAGGCGACGGTCTCCACGGGTGGTGCGGTGGTGGACCTGATCCTGATCTGCGCCGTGGCCGGGATGTTCATCGGCATCCTCAACATCACCGGGCTCGCCTTCGGCCTCACGCTGCAGCTCCTCGCCATCACCGGCGAGAGTCTGCCGGTGCTGCTGCTGCTCACCGCCGTGATGGCGATCCTGCTCGGCCTCGGCCTGCCCACGGTGGGGGTTTACATCATCATGGCGACGCTGATCGCGCCGGCGCTCGAGAAAGTCGGCGTTCCGGCGATGGCGGCGCACATGTTCCTGCTGTACTTCGGGATCATGTCCATGGTGACGCCGCCGGTGGCGCTGTCGGCCTTCGCCGCGGCCAACATCGCGGGCGCCGACGTGGACAAGACCGGCTGGACCGCGACCCGCATCGGCTGGGCGGCCTACATCGTGCCGTTCCTGTTCGTGCTCTCGCCGAGCTTGCTGATGGAGGGCAACCCGCTCGCGATTGCCTGGGCGGTCGCCACCGCGGCACTCGGCATCTGGCTGGGGACGATCGGCGTGGTCGGCTTCTTCTACCGGCCGATCGCCGCCGCGTGGCGCGTGCTCTTCATCGTCGCCGGCGTGCTGACGCTGATTCCGGCGGACATGTTCCCCGGCGCGATCGTCACCGACATCGTCGGGCTCGCGCTCGGCGCGTTCCTCGTCGGCCGCGAGCTCGCGCGGCGGAGGCCCCGGCCGGCGCTGTCCTAGCCGCCGCGCTTGCGGACGATCGCGGCGCCGGCGGCCAAGGCCCGCAGCTTCCCGTGCGCGGCGTTGCGGCTGCGCGGCACCAGGCCGCAGTCGGTGCAGGGGAACAGCCGCTCCGGCGAAACGTAGGGCAACGCCTTGCGAATGCGCTCCGCCACCGCCTCGGGCGTCTCGACGCTCTCGGTGCCGACGTCGATCACGCCGAGCAGGACGTCCTTGCCCTGCAGCGCGCCGAGCACGGAAACATCGACGCCCGACGCCGCGCACTCGACCGAGACCTGGTCGATGCTCGAATCGGCGAGGAGCGGCAGCGTCTTGCCGTAGTGACCCCAGTCCCGGTTGTGCGATTTCCAGGCGAGCACCGCCGGAACGCCATACCCGTAGCAGATGTGCACGGCCTTCTTGGCGTCGACGCCCGCGGTGCAGCGCTCCAGCGCCTCGATGCCCCACGCCGCGACCTTGTCCACGTAGACGTTGAAGCAGGGCTCGTCGAACTGGACGACGTCGGCCCCGGCTGCGGCCAGCGCGCGCGCCTCGGCGTTGAGGAGCTCGGCGAAGCGCAGCGCGAGCGACCGCTCGTCGGCGCCGTAGTGCTCGTCGACGATGCTGTCGACGATCGTCATCGGACCCGGCAGCGTCACCTTCACCGGCCGCCGTGTGTGGGCCTTGGCGAAGCGCAGCGCGTCGACGAAAACGGGCTTGGGCCGCGTCACCTCGCCGACGACCCGGGCGGCGGGCGACTGCTCCGCGTAGCGGCCGCCGCGCGCCCGCTTGGTGCCGAGGTGCTCGGCGTCCACGCCGGTCAGGCCCTCGAGGAAGCCCCAGATGTAGTGGCGGCGGCGCTGCTCGCCGTCGCAGACGATGTCGAGCCCCGCTTCCTCCTGCTCGAGCAGCGCGAGCTGCACGGCATCGTCCTGCGCTTCCTGCAGCGGATCGCCCGATAGTCGCCAGGGCGCGCGCAGCTGACCCGGCTCGGCCAGCCAGGAGGGCTTCGGGAGACTGCCGACGATGGTCGTCAGGAGCATGCGGAATTCGAGCGGGCGATGGAAGCGCTTGAGGCCGCTGCTATCCTACGCGACTCCCGATCCGGGCGGACGCAACGACGGACCGAAAGGAGCGAGACAATGACCAGCCAAGCCGCATCCGGGGATGGCGCCGACCACACCTTCAAGGCGATCTACGATCGCGACGTCCCGTGGGAGGAGGGCGTCGCGAACGAGCTCCTGACGCTGCCCAAGGGCGTGCAGGTGAAAGTGTTCGCGCACGATCCGGCCATGAAGCGCATCGACATGAAGGTCAAGTTTCCGCCCGGCTACGTCGAGCCCGAGCACAGCCACAAGAGCTGGCACTCGATCGTGGTGCTCAAGGGGCGCATGTGCGTCGCCGGGAAGGACCTGCGGCCCGGCGACTACGTGTTCGGTTGGGACCGGCCGCATGGTCCGTACGAGTATCCCGACGGGTGCGAGGTGTTCGTCGTATTCATGGGGGAAGGCACCAAGCACGTCTGGGACGAGCGGAAGCACGCTGCGCACCAGAGGAAGTGGGCGCCCGAGACCGACGCGGGCAAGCGCACGCTGGGGTGATTGCCGGGCGTCGGTCGATCGCTACGCCCTCGACCCGCCGTTCCAGTCGCGCAAGTCAGGAACCCCCCGGTCTTCGGCTTCATGAGATCCAGCATGCGCGGTGTACCATGTGCGCCATGAACGCTCCCACCCGCGTGGAAGACGCCTTCCACAAGCTCATTCACGAGCATCACATGTACGGGCTGTGGGAAATCGCCAGCCAGATGACTCCGCACCCGCGCCCGGACGCGGTCCCGCATCTGTGGAAGTGGTCGCTGCTGGAACGCGTCGTGAAGGAGTCTTCCATCGCGGTCCCGGTCGGCGACGAGCGTCGCGCCATGCAGCTCTTCAACCCTGGCCTGAACGGGCAATGGGCCACGACCAGCACGCTGATCGCCGCGGTGCAGGTCCTGCTGCCCGGGGAGATCGCGCGCTCGCATCGCCACTCGCCGAGCGCGATCCGCTTCATCATGCGGGGCAACGGCGCCTACACCGCGGTCGAGGGCGAGAAGGTGATCATGCACGAAGGCGACCTCGTGCTGACGCCGAACTGGCAATGGCACGACCACGGGAACGAGACGGACGAGACGGTGGTGTGGATGGACGGGCTCGACGTGCCGCTCGCCAAGGCGCTGAACAGCATCTTCTTCGAGATGGCCCGCGACCGCCAGGTCCCGGCGACGAAGCCGGTGAACGGCTCCAAGGCCATGTACGGCCACGGGCGCCTTTCGCCGACCTGGACCAAGGAGACGCCGAAGTTCTCCCCGCTCATGCTCTATTCGTGGGACCAGACGCTGGCGGCGCTGCACGCGCTCCGCGATCGCGAAGGCTGTCCATACGACGGCATCTCGCTCGAGTACACGCATCCCCAGACCGGCGGCCCGGTGCTGCCGACGATCGGCTGCCGCGTGCAGCTGATCCGCGCGGGCGAGCGGCTGAAGGCGCGCCGCGTTGCGGGAAGCTCGGTGTTCTACGCGGCGCAGGGCCAGGGCCGGACCATCATCGACGGCAAGGCGTTCGACTGGAGCAAGGGTGACATCCTGGCGCTCCCGTCCTGGGCGCTGCACGAGCATGCAAACACCGGCAGCGGGGACGCGATCCTCTTTTCCATCACCGACCGGCCGGTGCTCGAGGCGCTCGGGTTCTACCGCGAGGAAACGCTGCCGGAGAACGGCGGGCACCAGGGCTAGCCCGATCACCGGGCGCACCGCGGTCCACGCAGTGGGGAACCGTCCCACCGCGCCTGGTCGCGGTCGAAGAACGCGTTCTCGAGTGGGCAGGGAAACCGCCGGCCGACGCCGGCGGCACCAGTCGTCGCGACGATCGCATGGTCGGGCGTCGCGAAGCTTGCTAGCATCCTTTCCGGCGCTCGCCGGCGCCGTGGCACCCGGCCCGAAGACCGGTGGCGAGCCGCATCCGGCTACAGGAGGAGTTGATGTACACCGCCACCGCGGGGATCGTGCTCCCCACGACCATCATCGGCTCGCTCCCGCGGCCGAGCTGGTACACCGAGAACCTGGGCCGGCGCAACTTCCGCGAGGCGATGGTCGATCGCTTCTACCGCGAGCAGTACCTGGACGCGGCGTCGTCGTTCCTGCGCGACCAGGAGACCGCGGGGCTCGACATCCTCACCGACGGCGACTGCCGCTTCGACGCCGACGTCGGCGGCCACAACTGGTTCTCGTATCCGGCGATCAGGATGGACGGGTTCTCCGGGGCCACCGCGTACAAGGCTCAGGGCGGGCGCGCCGGGATGCCGCACAAGCGCGGCCACATCCTCCACGACATCCTGGAGGCGCGGATCATGCCCGACCTGGTCGGCCCGGTCGGCAGAGGGACGCTGCAATATGTCTCCATCTGGAAAGCGGCGCAGCGCCTCACCCCGCGGCCGGTGAAGTTCGGCACGATCACCGCGGAGCTGGTCGCGATGGCGGTCCGCGATCTCCACTACAAGGATCTGCGCCAGGCCATCATGGCGATCAGCGACGCCCTCCACGAGGAGCTCGCCGAGCTCGTCGACGCCGGCTGCAAGGTGATCCAGATGGAAGAGACCCAGATCCATCTGCTCGCCGCCAAGGGGCTGGTCGACAAGGTGCTGAATCCGGACTTCATGGTCGAGGTTTTCAACAACACGGTGCGCGGCCTGCGCGACAAGGCCGAGATCTGGTGCCACACCTGCTGGGGTAACCCGGCGGGGCAGCGCATCTTCGGCACCCAGCCGAGCTACGCGCCGGCGGTCGGGCCGCTCAACCGGCTGGACGCCGACGTCGTCACCTTCGAGAACTGCAGCACGGGGGGGATGGATCTCGAGGCGATCGGCCGGGGCATCACGGACAAGAAGGTCTGCGTCGGCGTGGTCGACCACCACACGCTCCAGGTGGAGACGCCCGACCAGGTCGCGGACATGATCCGGCGGGCGCTGAAGCACATACCCGCGGAGCGGCTCGTGCTCGCGTCCGACTGCGGCATGGGCCGCGAGGGCATGAGCCGCCGGCACGCGTTCCACAAGATGGTGTCGATCGTGCAGGGGACCAACATCGTGCGGCGCGAGCTGGGGCTTCCCGAGGCCGCCTGCCTCGCCGCCGACGAGCGTTATTCCATGGTTGAAGACCATTGACCGTCAACGGAGGAGGAGGATCATGAAATCCGCAGTTCTGGTCGCAACAACCGCCGTCCTGACAGCGCTGGCGCTGCCCGGTGCCGCGCGCGAGTACAAGATGACCATCGCCTCGAGCCACCCGCCGGTCCTGCCCTGGACGATCCCGCTCCGGGACCTCGTCGTCCCGGAGTCGAACAAGCGGCTCCAGGCCATGGGCTCGCCCGACCGGATCATCTGGACCGAGGCCTACGCCGGCGCGCTGTACGACTTCAACAACACCCTGGAAGGCGTGGGCGAGGGCCTCGCCGACGTCGGCTGGGTCGGCTCGCTGTGGGAGCCGGCGAAGCAGCCGCTGCAGAACGCCGCGTACTACTTCTCGTTCGTCAGCGGCGACGTCCACGCGATGACGGCGATCCAGGAACAGCTCATTCAGCAGGTGCCGGCGTTCGCCGCCGAGTGGACCAAGAACAACACCGTCTTCCTCGGCGCCCAGGCCGCGGACACCTACCACCTCGTCACCAAGTTCCCGGTCACGAAGCTCGAGGACCTCAGGGGCAAGAAGCTGATCGCGCCGGGTGCGATCGCGAGCCGCGTGCAAGGGATCGGCGTGACTCATCTCGACGCCGGGCTGCCGGTCTTCTACAACATGCTGCAGACCGGGGTCGCCGACGGCGCGGTGATTCTGATCACCGGCGTGCTGCCCTTCAAGCTGCACGAGGTTGCGCCCTACATCACCAAGGTCGATCTCGGCGCGGTGTTCTCGGGCGCGCTGGCGATGAACAAGAAGACCTGGGATTCGCTCCCGCCGCACATGCAGGATCTCTTCCGCGGGCTCGGCCGCGACTACGCCAAGATGTGCGCGGACCTTGTGGTGCAGCGCGAGGCCGCGACCTGGGCCGCCCTGGCGAAGAACCCGAACGTGAAGGTCTCGGAGCTGCCGCAAGCCGAGCGCGAGAAGTGGGCGAAGGCGCTGCCCGACGTCGCCGGCGACTGGGTGAAGCGCAACGGCGAGCCGGGGCGCGTGGTGCTGAAGACCTTCATGGACGAGGCGCGCAAGCGCGGCGCCAAACCGCTGCGCGACTGGGACAAGGGCCTCTGAGCCGCGGCGGGACCTCGCTGCCGGCGATGACCGCCACGGCGGCTGCGGCGCCGCCGCCGCCAGGCGGCGCCTTCGCGCGCTTCGCGCGCGGCTTCGCCGCGCTCGAGCTCGGCATGAACAGCGCCGGCACGCTGTGGATCTTCGGCCTGATGTTCCTCATCTGCGCCGACGTCGCCGGGCGCTACCTCTTCAACGCCCCGATCCAGGGCGCCGCGGAAATGGTCGGCTACTCCATCGTCACCGCGGTGTTCCTGCAGATGGCGAGCACGCTCCACGCCGGGCGGTTCACCCGCGTGGAGCTGCTGATCGAGCCGTTGGAGGCGAAGCGGCCGGCGGCGGCGCAGGCCTTCAACGCCGTGTTCAACCTGCTTGGCGCCGCGGTTTTCGGCGTCATCGTCTGGGGCACCTGGCCGAAGCTCGAGTACGCCTGGACGAGCGACGAGATCACCGGCATCCCCGGCGTCTTCACCTTCCAAATCTGGCCCTTCCTCGCCGTGATCGTCTTCGGCGCGGCGGTGACCGCGGTCGAGTTCGCGGTGCGGGCAGTCGCGTCGCTGCAGCGCGCGGCCGGCGCCTGGCGCCGCCCGGCGCCAGGCGACCGCTCCGGCTGGCCGCCCGTGGCGATCGCCCTCGGTGTGCTCGCCGCCGTCGCGGCCGCGGTGTCGTTCTTCGAGCTCAGCAATCTCCAGCTCGGCGTGTTCGGCGTCGTCTGCCTCGCGTTCCTGATCCTCACCGGCCTGCCGATCGGGATCGTGATGATCGTGATCGGCTTCGCCGGCATCTGGCTGATCCGCGGGGATCCCTCGCTCGGCATCCGGACGCTGTCGCAGAGCTCGACCGAGTACCTCAACAACTACTTCTTCGGCGTCGTGCCGCTGTACGTGCTCATGGGACTCCTCGTCAGCGTCTCCGACGTGGGCAAGGACACGTTCGTCGTGGCGCGGTGGCTGCTGCGGCGGGTGCGCGGCGGGCTCGGCATCGCGACGGTGGCGGCGAACGCTATGTTCGCCGCGGTCACCGGCTCGTCGATCGCCTCGGCCGCGGTGTTCACCAAGATCGCGACACCCGAGATGCTGCGCCACGGCTACACGCCGCGCTTCGCCGTGGGCGTGGTGGCCGGATCGTCGGTGCTCGGCATGCTGATCCCGCCGAGCCTGCTGTTCATCGTGTACGGCTTTCTCGCCGAGGAATCGGTGGGGCATCTCTTCCTCGCCGGGATCGTGCCCGGCCTGATCCTCGCCATCACGATGTCGCTGATGATCGTGCTGCTCGCGACGCTGTGGCCGGCCTTCGTCGGCGGCACGGCGGCCATCGCGGGCGAGGCGCCGGAAAACGTGCGCAGCGCGGCGCTCAAGGTCGCGCCGCTTCTCGCGCTCATCGGCGTCGTGCTCGGCGGGATCTACGGCGGCATCTTCACCCCGACCGAGTCCGGCGCGGCGGGCGCGGCCGGCGCGCTCGCGATCGCGCTCCTGCGCCGCAAGCTGACCTGGCGCGTCCTGTGGCGAACGATGGCCGAGACCGGCTACGTCACGGTGGCGATCCTGTTCCTGATCCTCGGCGCGCGCATCTTTTCGCAGATGCTCGCCATGTCCAACCTGCCGCAGCAGCTGAGCGCGCTCGCCGCGGGCGCGGGCCTCGGCCTGTTCGGCTTCACCCTCGTGTTCATCGCCCTCGTCATCGTCCTCGGCTGCTTCATCGACTCGGTGTCGATCATGGTGATCACGCTGCCGTTCGCGATTCCCGTGATCAAGGCGCTCGGCGGCGACCTGATCTGGTTCGGGGTGGTGGCGGTGGTGGCGGTCGAGATCGGGCTGCTCACGCCGCCGTTCGGGATCGCGGTGTATGTCGTCAAGTCGACGCTCGACGACCAGCGCGTCACGCTGCACGAGATCTTCGCCGGCGCGGCCCCGTTCGTCATCGTCATGGTGCTCGTCGTGCTGCTGCTCGTCGCGATGCCCGGGCTGAGCCTGCTCTTCAAGTAGGCGCGGGCCGTGGGAACGCTCGTCGTCAGGCACTACCGGACGAGCCTGTTCGCGAACCTCGCTGACCACACCTATGTCGAGTGCGGCACGGGCGGGAAGGCCTGGGCCTGCTGGGGCGGCAAGTCCGGCGGCACGGTGCTGCGGCGGAGCGCGGGCAGTACGCGACGCGCCAACGCCATCGCCGTGCCGAACGAACGCGCCGGGATCAGGTGTTACCTCATCAACGGCGTGTGCCACCAGGCAGCCAACCGCATTCTTCTTCCCGCGGGCATCACCGTTAGAGGCGCGCGAGGCTATGACGTTTCGGAGTCGCTGTTCGGAACCTACGGCCGGCCGAGAGGACCCTTCCGGACGTGCCGCGCGCCGTTCGAACGGCACCCACAGATCGCCGGCGATTTGCCGGCGTGCGCCGGGGAGGCCCGGGGCGGGCGGACGCTCTCGGCCGCCGAGCGCCGCGCCGAGCGGGGGTATCTGCGCGGCGTCCTCGCCCACTATCGCCGGGCCGAGCGTCGCCTCAGGTCCGCCCGGGGTCTGATCGGACCGGAGCTGGAGGACTTCCTCGTCGAGCTCTTCCTGCACCAGGTCCGGTTCAGGCTCGGGCCGAGGCTGAGCCGATCGCTCGTGGCCAGGCTCCGCGCGATCCGCGCTTCCACCGAGCGGTCGCGGATGAAGCTCGAGGAATGGTTCGCGCGCAAGGAGCTGACGGCCGGCGAGTTCGTGGCGGCGTTCAACACCGAGACCCTCCTGTTTCAGGAAGCGGTGGCTGGCGCGCTGAAGGCCGACCAGTACCGGGCGCTGTTCGGGCTGAGGCGGGGCGAAACGGTGATCCTGGCCGACCCGCGGATCGTCCGGCGGGCGTACCGCGCCCGGTAGCGCCGCCGGCGTGCTGCCCCGGGGCATGGACCGACGCGGAAAATAGCGACACAATGGATCCGGAGGGTCTCGCAACGTTCCGGATCAAAGGGGGGTCTATGCGATTCATCAGCCAGTGCCTGCGCGCGGGTGTCGTTGTCGCCGGCATCCTCGCAACGGGTGCCGCCCTCGGCCAGGCCGCCTATCCGAGCAAGCCGATCCGCCTGATCGTGCCGTTCGCGCCCGGGGGCGCGTCCGATTTCGTGGGACGCATCATCCAGCCGCGCTGGAGCGAGCTGCTCGGCCAGAGCATCGTCATCGAGAACCGCGCCGGGGCGTCGGGCAACATCGGCATGGACGCCGCGGCCAAGGCCGCGCCCGACGGCTACACGCTGTACCTCGGCAACGTCGGCACGACCGCGATCAATCCGAGCATCTTCAAGACCTCGCTCACCGTCGTCCCCACGCGCGACTTCGTGCCGATCACGCAGATCGTCGACGTGCCGAGCGCGCTGGTCGCGCACCCGTCGTTCCCGCCGAACAGCGCCCGCGAGCTGATCGCGTACGTCAAGCCGCAGCCCGGCAAGTTCTTCTTCGCCTCGCCCGGCCCCGGAAGCGCGAACCGGCTGGAGATGGAGCGCTTCATGAAGTCGAGCGGCATCCAGATGACCCACGTGCCCTACAAGGGGGGCGCCGGGCCGGCGATCACCGGCCTGCTGGGGGGCGAGACCTCGGTGATGTTCGTGACGCTTTCGTCGGCGGCGAGCCAGGTGCGCGGCGGGAAGCTGAAGCTCCTCGCGGTCGCCGCGCCGCAGCGAGTGGCCGCGTTTCCCAATACGCCCACGCTCTCCGAGGAGGGACTGCCGGAGATGACCAACGGCTCGTGGCAGGGCGTGTTCGCCCCGGCCGGCACGCCGCCCGACATCATCGCCAAGCTCTACCCCATGCTGCTGCAGGTGATGGAGAGTCCGGATGTCAGGAAGCGCCTCGGCGACGGCGGGGTCGAGGTCGTGACGAGCAAGTCGCCCGAAGCGTTCGCCGCGTTCCTGCGCGCCGAGACCGAGCGCTGGGCGCAGGTCGTCAAGGACTCGGGCGCGACGGTGGATTGAGCGGGGACGCGAGCCGATGCCCATCACGATGTACCAGGCGAGCGCGCCGCGTTTCGTCAACCTGCTTAAGAACCTCTCCGGGATCCTCGACAAGGCGCAGGCGCATGCCGAGGCGAAGAAGGTCGATCCGAAGGTCCTGACCGCCTATCGCCTCGCCCCGGACATGTTTGCGCTCGCGCGTCAGGTGCAGGTCGCCTGCGACACCGCCAAGGGCGCGTGCGCGCGGCTGGCGGGGGTGGAGATCCCGAAGCACGAGGACACCGAGCAGACCTTCGCGGAGCTGAAGGAGCGCATCGCGAAGACCATCGAGTTCATCGGCACCCTCAAGCCCGCCCAGATCGACGGAACGGAGGACAAGCAGATCGTGCTCAGGGTCGGCGGGCAGGACCGGACGTTTACCGGCATGCAGTACCTGCTCGGGCACGCCCATCCGAACTTCTACTTCCACGTCACGACCGCCTACAACATCCTGCGCCACGCGGGGGTGGAGATCGGCAAGCGCGATTTCATCGGCAATCCCTGAAGCGTCGCGTACCGGAGTCCGACTGCGACATGAAGATCACGAGCCTGCAGGTCTACGTCCTGCGCGCGCCCGATACGGGTCGCCCGCACTGGGTCAGCCATTTCATCGTTCCCAAGGCCAACGAGATCCTGGTCCGAATGAGGACCGACGCCGGCGTCGAGGGGATCGGCATCGCGACCAGCTACACGCCGATCGAAGCGGCGATCCAGGCGTTTCGGAGCGGCCTCGGGGAGCTGGTGATCGGCGCGGATCCGCTGGCTCCCGAGCAGCTGTACCAGCGACTGTTCGCGCTGACCTGGCAGCGACTCGCGCACGAGAAAGGCTGGTCCCGCGAGGCCCTCGTGCGGATCTCCGCCGCCGTCGACATCGCCGCGTGGGACATCGTCGGCAAGGTCGCCGGACTGCCGTTGTACCGGCTCTTCGGGGGCTACCGCAGCGAGGTGCCGTGCTACGTGACCTGCGCCTACTACCGGGACGGAAAGGATCTCGCCGAGCTGCGCGACGAGATGGCGATGCTGAAAGCGCAGGGACACACCGGGTTCAAGGCGAAGGCCGGGGGTGTCCCGCTCGCCGAAGACGTCGAGCGCCTGGCGGTGGTGCGCGAGGTGATCGGGAACGACAAGGAGCTGATGATCGACGTCAATCGCGGCTGGGACCTCGCCACGGCGATCGAAGGCGCGCGCCTCCTGGAGCCGCTGCGGCCGCGCTGGCTCGAGGAGCCGGTGCGGTGGGCCGACGACCGCCGCGAGCTGAAGCTCCTCGCCCGGCGGACGCGGATTCCGCTGTCGGCCGGCGAGAGCGAGCTGACGAGCTACGGCTGCCGGGCGCTCCTCGAGGAGAATGCGATCCAGATCCTCCAGTTCGACTGCACGATGATGGGCGGCTTCACCGAGGGCCGGAAGCTCGCCGCGCTGTGCGAGCTGAGTCACGTGCAGGTCGCGCCGCACCACGACTGCTTCATCCATGCCCACCTCGTCGCGGCCAGCCCGGCCGGCTGCATCGTCGAGTCGTTCACCGATCCGGAGCGCGATCCGCTGCAGGCGGAGCTGTTCGAGGACCCGCCGCGGATCGCCGGCGGCCGGCTCACGCTGAAGGAGCAGCCGGGCCTCGGCCTCACGCTGTCGGAGGCCGCGCTGAAGAAGTTCGGCGAGCGGATCCTCTGACCGCGCCGCCGCCTCGGCGACGGGCCTTCGCAGCCTGAGGCATGTCCGCCGGGACCTGGGACGTGGCGGTGGTCGGCGCCGGCTGCTTCGGCGCCTGGACCGCCTTGCGCCTGCGGGAGAAGGGGCTCCGCGTCGTGCTCCTCGATCAGTACGGGCCCGGCAACGCGCGGTCGAGCTCGGGCGGCGAGTCGCGGATCATCCGCATGGGTTACGGGCCGGACGAGCTGTACACGCGCCTCGCACTCTCGTCGCTCGCGGCGTGGCGGCGGCTCGGCGACGCGACCGGGGAGGCGCTCTTCCACGCGACCGGGGTGCTCTGGCTCGGCCGGCCCGGCGACCGGTACACGCTCGACACGCTGGCCACGCTAGCCCGACTGGGCGTGCCGCACGAGCGGCTCTCCGCGGCCGACATCGGCACGCGCTATCCGCAGTTCGTTCTCGACGAGGACGTGTGGGGGATCTTCGAGTCGGCGAGTGGCGCGCTGATGGCCCGCCGGGCCGTCCAGGCGGTCGTCCGCGAGGCGGTCCGCGCCGGCGTCGAGTACCGGACCGCCGCCGTCGCTCCGCCCCCAGTCCGCGCCCGCCGCGACGCGCTGAAGGTCAGCGACGGGTCCGAGATCCACGCCGGAACGTTCGTGTTCGCCTGCGGGCCCTGGCTGCCCAAGCTCTTCCCCGCGCTCCTGGGCCCGCGGATCTTTCCCACGCGGCAGGAGGTTTTCTTCTTCGGTCCGCCCGCGGGCGACGAGCGCTTCGCGCCGCCGCGGATGCCGACGTGGATCGACTTCGGCGCGGAGATCTACGGTCTCCCGGATCTCGAGGGCCGGGGGTTCAAGGTCGCCCCTGACCGCCACGGGGAACCGATCGACCCCGACACCGACGAGCGACTCGTCGCCGCGGAAAGCGTGCAGCGCGTGCGGGCATTCCTCGCTCGCCGTTTCCCGGCGTTGGCCGCGGCGCCGCTGCTCGAAACGCGGGTCTGCCAGTACGAAAACACTTCGAACGGCGACTTCCTGATCGACCGTCATCCCGACGCGGACAACGTCTGGCTGGTCGGCGGCGGATCGGGCCACGGCTTCAAGCACGGCCCGGCGGTGGGCGAGTACGCGGCCGAACGCCTCCTGGACGGCGGGGCAGAAGAGCCGCGGTTCAGCCTGGCACGCAAGGACACCGTCCAGAGCCGCGCGATTTTCTGAGTGCGTGGTGCGCGTCGGCTCAGTTCGCGGGCCGGAAGACGAGGAAGTACTGGTTCGGCAGGAACGCGTGCTCTTCGGCGAGCGCGTAGCCGGCGCGCGCGAGCTCCTGCTTCACCCGGTCCGCCGGGATGCGCGCCCGCTTCGGCGGTCCGACCGGCGAGTCGAGCGTGAAGTCGACGATCGCGAGCCTGCCGCCCGGCTTCAGCACCTTCTTCAGATCCCGGAAGTAGCGCTCGCGGTCCGGGACGTGGTGGTAGGTATCCACCAGGATCACGAGGTCGACGGGCGCCGGGAGGCCCGGGTCGGCCGGCTTGGCGGCGACGGCGGTGAGGTTGGCAAGCCCCTCCCGCTGTGCGCGCCGGTTCAGGTAGCGCACCATATCGGGCTCGGCGTCCACCCCGTACACGCGACCCTTCGGCACGGCGCGCGCGAGTCGGACGGCGAAGTAACCCGTGCCCGCGCCGATGTCGGCGACCAGGGCTTCCGGCGCGAGCTTGAGCGCGCGGATCACGTCGTCCGGCTTCTGCCACTCGTCCCGGGCCGGATCGTCGAAGACTTGCGACCACTTCTCGGCGCCGCGAAAGCTGTGGTTTGAGTGATCGGCGGTCTGCGCGAACGCGGGTGATGCGGCGAGCGCGAGAATCGCCAGCGCTGCCGCGGCAAGGCGGGTCGTCAGAGTCTCCAGGTTTCCTCGCTGCATGACGCGATGTTAGCGCCCTTGCCATCCTCTTGCCACGATTCGGCGGCACCTCGCCCTCGCGCGCCCTGCGCCGCGCCACGTTCCGAAGGTTTCATGCGAGCGTGGGCCGAACGGTTGGCCCGCAACTCGAGGAAAGGGGAGTCGCATGTTCAGGATGCTCGGGCCGTCCGACGCGCGGATCGCGGCCGCGGACCGGATCGCGAAGGCCGTGCTGTGGGTGCTTACGGTGCTCGCGGTGGTGGCGACGGCCGGGGTGCTGCTGCTCGCCGCAGGCGGGGCGCGCGCCTCGACGCTCGTGCCGATGAAGCCGCAGGACGCGGCGGGCGGCACGCTGCTGCTGAAGTCGAACGCGAACGGCGAGACGTTCGCCGTGCCGCTGCTTGCCACCGACGTCGAGATTCGCGTCTCCGGGATGGTCGCGCGGGCAGCCGTGCGGCAGCGCTTCCGCAACCCGCACGCGGACTGGTACGAGGGGACCTACGTCTTCCCGCTACCGGAAAACGCGGCCGTCGACCGTCTTCGGATGCGGATCGGCGACCGGCTCGTGGAGGGCGAGATCCGGGAGCGGCAGGCCGCCAAAGCCGCCTACGAGCGGGCGAAGCAGTCGGGACAGCGCGCGACGCTCCTCGAGCAGGAACGGCCGAACATCTTCACCTCGAGCGTCGCGAACATCGGCCCGGGGGAGGAGATCGAGGTCGAGCTCGAGTACCAGCAGCGGCTTCGCTACGAGCAGGCACGCTACAGCCTGCGCTTCCCGATGGTGGTCGGGCCCCGCTACATCCCGGGGACGCCGGACGCGGCGCTGCTCGGCACCGGCTGGGCGCCCGGGACCGATCAGGTCCCCGACGCAGCGCGGATCACGCCGCCGGTGCTCCGTCCAAGGGCAGACGTCGTTTTGAACCCCGTCACGCTCCGCGTGACCCTCGACGCCGGCGTCCCGCTCGCCGCGGTCGAGAGCGCCTACCACCCGGTGCGCGTGCGCGAGACGGGCCCCTCGCGCCGCGAGGTCGTGCTCGAGGGCGAGGCGTACGCCACCCGCGACTTCGAGCTCGCGTGGACGGTCACGCCGGACCGCGCGCCGCGAGTGGCGTTCTTCACGGAGCGCAGGGGCGAACGGCACTACGGGCTCCTCATGGTGATGCCGCCCGCCGGCGAGCGCGTGTCGGCGAGACTTCCGCGCGAAGTGATCTTCGTCATCGACACCTCGGGCTCGATGCACGGCGCGTCCATCCTGCAAGCGAAGGAGGCGCTCGAGCTCGCGGTGCTCGGGCTCGGGCCCCGCGACCGGTTCAACGTGATCGAGTTCAACTCCGTCGCCAGCATGCTCTTCACCGACGCGCGCGCCGCGGCCCCCGAGACCACGGCGATCGCGGTGCGCTGGATTCGCGCGCTCAAGGCCCAGGGCGGCACGGAGATGGCCGCGGCGGTCAAGCTGGCGCTGAACGCCAGGGAGAGCCCGGACCGGGTGCGGCAAGTGATCTTCCTGACCGACGGCGCGGTCGGGAACGAAGACCCGCTCTTTCGGCTGATCGCCGAGCGGCTCGGCGACTCGCGACTCTTCACGGTCGGCATAGGCTCCGCGCCGAACAGCCACTTCATGACCAAGGCCGCGCAGACGGGGCGTGGCACGTTCACGTACATCGGCCGGCCGGACGAGGTGAAGCAGAAGATGGGCGAGCTCTTCGCGAAGCTCGAGTCGCCGGTGCTCAAGGATGTCCGCATCGAATGGCCCGGCGGCGCACAAGTCGAGTCCTGGCCGAAGCGGCTGCCCGATCTCTACCTCGGCGAGCCGGTGGTGGTGACCGCGGCGCTCGCGCGCGCCGAGGGCGAGATCGTCGTCTCGGGAACGCTGGGCGACGTGCCCTGGCGGGCGGCAGTGCCGGTTACGGCCGCTGCCGAAGGGAGCGGCATGGGCGTGCTGTGGGCCCGGGACAAGATCGCCGCGCTCATGGACAGCCTGCGCGAGAACGCGCCCGAGCCGGAGATCCGCGCCGCGGTCGTCGACCTCGCGCTCACCCATCACCTCGTCACCAAGTACACGAGCCTCGTCGCCGTGGACCGCGCGCCGGCGCGGCCCGACGGGGCGGCGCTCAAGGAGGCCGCGCTGCCGACGAACCTGCCCGACGGCTGGACCTACGACGCCGTCTTCGGCGAGCTCCCGCGCGGCGCGACCGACGCACGGTTCAACCTCCTCCTCGGCGCGCTGCTGCTGCTTGCAGCGACCCTGGCGTTCGGCATGCGCCGGCGCTTCGCGTCATAGGAGAGGAGGGGATGCGCCGTGCAATCCTTCCGGACCCGGATGTGGCTCTGGGCGTCGAGTGCGCGCTCCCGGTTGCGCAAGGGCTCTTCAGCGATCGAGATCGGCGATCGCAATGGGTGCACAGAGTCGCCACCGTCCTCGCGGCTGCGCTCCTCGCCGGCGGCCTCTGGCAGTTCGGGCAAGGCGTCTACATTCATGCCAAGGCCGGGCTCGCGCAAGCGCTGATGGGGCGCGCGTGGGCGCGCGCGCTCGACGGCGAGCGGCAGGTGAAGCCTTGGCCCTGGGCCGACACGTGGCCCGTGGCGCGGCTCCTCGTGCCCGGGCGGAAGGTGGATCTCTTCGTCCTCGCCGGAGCGGACGGCCGCGCGATCGCGTTCGGTCCGGGTCACGTCTTCGGCACGCCGCTGCCGGGCGAGGCCGGCAACAGCGTGATCGGCGGCCACCGGGACACGCACCTCGCGTTCCTGCGCGAGCTGGAGCCCGGCGTCGAGATCGTCGTCGAGCGGCCGGACGGCGCGCGGCGGCGCTATCGCGTCGAAACGACGGAAGTGGTCGACAAGCGCGACGTGTGGGTGCTCGAGAACGAAGGTCCGACGCGTCTCACGCTGGTCACCTGCTATCCGTTTGACGCGCTGCGGGCCGGCGGGCCCCTCCGGTACGTGGTGACGGCGCTGGCACTCGACGGGTCGTCCTAGCTCCTCGTCACTGGCGCCGCGATCCGCGCCGGATGACCCGGGCCGCGTTGGCGCCCGCCGCGCCGGCGATGCCGCCCCCCGGATGCATGCTCGGGCCGCAGAGGTACAGCCCTTCGATTGGCGTCGCGTAGCGCGCCAGCGCCGGCACCGGCCGCATCCAGAGCACCTGGTCGAGCGCGAGCTCCGCGTGGTGCGCCTGCCCCTCGGGCCAGCCGTACGCTTCCTCCAGGTCGGGTGGCGCCAGCACGGTCCGCTCGACGACGGCCGGCAGGTGCGGCGACAGCGTCTCGACCACGAGGTCGCCGAGGGCCGCACGCCGGGCGTCGTCCCATTCGCCGTCGGCGAGGGTGTAAGGCGCGTACTGCACGTGGACGTGCAAACGGTGCCGGCCATCCGCGAGCGGTTCGGCGCTGCGCGCCTCCAGATACGGCCGTGCCGAGACGCGCCCGTACTTCACGTCGTCGTAGGCGTGCTCTAGGTCGTCGAGGGACGGCGCCAGCACGAGCGTCGAGAATCCAGGTTCGCGATCGACCGTGAGCGTCACGCGCGCGACGACCCCGCGGCGCCGGATGTTCCGCACCGCGCGCGCGAGCTCCGGATCCAGCCAGCCCGGATCCACGAGCTCGAGGAGCGTGCGCTGCGGATCGGCGCCCGAGACGACGATCGAGGCCGCGATCTCCTCACCGCTCGCGAGCCCGACGCCGATGGCGCGACCTTCACGCACCGTGATCCGGACGACTTGCGCGTCGCGGCGGCGCTCGACGCCGGGCAGCTCGCTCAACACGCGCGCGATGTTCGAGCGCGGCGGGCGGAACACGCCGGCCGGGCTACCGACGAGCTGATGGAGGAGCCGGAATGCGGTGCCGCCCGAGCGCGGTCCCTGCTGCAGATGCATGACGCCGGCCGCGCCGAGAAGGCCCTTGAGCGTGTCGGCTTCGAACCAGTCGTCGAGGAAGTCCGCCACCGACATCGGCAGCAGGCGGAGCAGGTCCTCGATTCCTTGCCGGCCAAGCCGCCGTGCCCGGAGCCCGAGCCCGGCGAGCCGCGCGAGCTCCCCGAGCTTGCGGCTGATGGGATCCGGCGGCGGCGCGGTGTAGACGGCCTCGAGCAGGCGTGCGAGCCGCGCCATCCGGTCGCAGAATGCCGGCCACTTCGCAGCGTCGCGGGTGCTGAGCCGCCGGATCGCCTCGGCGGACCGCGCGACGTCGCGCCACAGCTCGAGGCGGCCGCCGTCCGGAAGCGCCGCCGAGACCCACGGGTCGGTGTGATCGATCTTCAGTCCGTGCCGGTCGAGCGCGAGATCGCGCGCGATTCGCGGCGGGACCCATCCTGACTGCGCGTCGCCGCTTGCTGCGCGCTCCTCGAGCACGAGCACCCGGTACCCGGCGCGGGCGAGGGTGTGCGCGGCAACGAGCTCATCCACGCCCGCGCCGATCACGACCGCGTCCGCGTTCACACGCCGTCTCTTGCGCTGCGGCCGACCACGGTCAAATCACGCCGGCGCGTCGCAACGCCCGGATGCGCGCGCCGTCGTAGCCGAGCTCCGCGAGCAGCGTCTCGGTCTGCTCGCCGAGCGCCGGCGCGGGCCGCGCCGGCGCCTCATCGCCCGGGCAGCGCACCGGCGGCGCGACCATGCGATAGGTCCCTCGGGTCGGGTGCGGCAGCGTCTGAAGCCGGCCGTGCTCAGTGACGAACGGGTTCTCGAGCGCCTGCGCGAGATCGTAGATGGGCGCCGCCGGAACCGCGCCGGCGAAGTGCGCGAGCCACTCCTCGGTCGTGCGCCGACCGAGCTCCGCGTCGAGCAGCTCGGTCAGGAGGTCGCGGTGCTGCAGCCGCTCGGCGAACCGGCGAAAGCGCGCGTCCTCGATCCATTCCCGGCGTCCGAGCTTCTCGCACAGCGCCGGCCAGAACTTCTCCTTGTTGCACATCAGGTAGATCCAGCCGTCGCGCGTGCGGTAGAGCTGGCACGGCGTCAGCGACGGGTGGGCCGAGCGCGGCAGGCGCGTGGCGGCGAAGCCCTTGTTGAGGTACCAGGTGGCGAGGTAGCAGGTGTTGGTGAGGGCCATGTCGAACAGGCTGACGTCGACGTCGCGCCCTACGCCGCTCGCGCGCGCCCCGGTGAGCGCCGCGAGCAGCGCGTACGCGAGCCCGAGCCCGGACATCAGATCGACGATCGAGAGTCCGAAACGCGCCGGCGGCGCGCCGGGCTCGCCGGTCAGCGAGAAGTAGCCCGCTTCGGCCTGCATGAGGTAGTCGAATCCCGGCCAGGCGGCGCGCGGGCCGGTGCGCCCGTAGGCGCTCAGGTGCGCGCACACGATCTTCGGGTTGTGCGCCTTCAGGTGCGCGTAGACGAGCCCGAGCTTCTCCGGCACGTCCCCGCGCAGGTTCGACGCGACCGCATCGGCGGTGCGCACGAGATCGTGGAACACCGCCTGCCCCTCCGGCCGGCCGAGATCGAGCGTGAGGCTCTTCTTGTTGCGGTTGAAGCTGTGGAAGAAGAGGCTGTCCCCCGGCGCGAAGAAGTGCGGGCCGACGGCGCGCGCCATGTCGCCGCCGTCCGCCGGGTTCTCGACCTTGATCACCTCGGCGCCCTGGTCGGCGAGGAACATGGTGCCGAAGGGTCCCGCCCCGTACTGCTCGACCGCCAGCACGCGCACGCCGTTCAGGGGCAGCATTGCGGAGCCTTCAGGCAGGGTGGCGCTTGACGAGCTGGCGCGCGATGACGATCCGCTGCAGCTCGTTCGTGCCCTCGCCGATCGCGAGCAGCGGCGCGTCGCGGTAGTAGCGCTCGATGTTGAACTCCTTGGAGTAGCCGTAGGCGCCGTGAATGCGCATCGCCTCGAGGCTGTTCTCGAGCGCCGCCTCGGTGGCGTACAGCTTCGCCATTCCGGCTTCGAGATCGCTCCGTCGGCCCTCGTCGTAGGCGCGCGCGGCGGACTCGGTGAGCAGCCGCGCGGCCTCGACCCGGGTCTCCATGTCGGCGAGCTTGATCTGGATCGCCTGATGCTCCGCGATCGGCTTGCCGAAGGTCTTGCGCACCTGCGCGTAGCGCAGCGACTCCTCGAGGCACACGCGGGCGAGGCCGACGCCGCGCGCTGCGACGTTGATGCGCCCGAGCTCGAGCCCGCTCAGGATCTGCTGCAGGCCCCGGCCCTCCTCACCGCTGATGAGGTTGGCGGCCGGCACGCGGCAGTCCTCGAACACGATCTCCCCCGTGTCGATCCCGCGGTAGCCGAGCTTCTCGAGCTTGCGGACGACCTTGAAGCCAGGTCCCTTCTCGACGAGCAGCAGGCTCATGCCCCGGTGCTGCGGCTCGGCGCGCGGATCGGTCTTCACCAGCACCGCGAGGATCTGACCCTCGACGCTGTTGGTGATCCAGGTCTTGGCGCCGTTGACGACGTAGTGATCGCCCTCGCGCCGGGCCCGGGTCCGGATCGCTTGCAGGTCGGTGCCGCAGTCGGGCTCGGTGAGCGCGACGCCGCCGCGCAGCTCGCCGCTCGCGAAGCGCGGGAGATAGCGCCGCTTCTGCTCCTCGGTGCCGGAGCGCTGCACCGCCGCTGCCATGATGAGGTGCGAGTTGAAGAGCCCCGCGACCGACATCCAGACGGCGGAGACGCGTTCGACGATCCGCGCGTAGGTCAGGGCAGAGAGCCCGAGCCCGCCGTATTCCGGCGGGATGACCGCACCGAACAGCCCGAACGCCTTGAGCTTCTCGACGATCTCCCGCGGGTAGGTGTCGGCCGCCTCGAGCGCGTGCGCGTGCGGCCGGACGTCGCGCTCGAGGAACCGATCGACGCTGTCGAGGATCAGCGACTCCTCGCGCAGACGGTCGTCGGGGTTCGCAGCCACGTCCATGTCAGTAGTCCGCGACGTCCGCGCTCAGGCACCGGCCGAGGCGAGCCGGCGTGCGTCGGTCTGCTCCGGACGCGTCAACCGCAGCACGGCCCCGAGATCCCTCGCCTGGTCGAGGGCGAGCAACGCCCGCGCGAACTCGTCGCACCGGCGCTCGGAGAGGTAAGGGCCGACGAGACCGTCGAACTTCGAGCGCAGCTCCGCGGCGGTGACGAAGTTCTCCGGCTCCCCCTTCGCCACGCGCACGAACTTCTCGAGGGTCTCGCCGTGCGTCCGCACGCGCACGCCGCCGCTCATATAGCGCGGAAACTCGCCCTCCGCCGCGGGATCCACTACGGTGCGGATGCGCTTGCAGAGCGCGAGCGTCTGCGGGTCGCGGATGTGGCGGGCGTAGTGGTCCCACTGCATCGCGCCTTCCCGCAGCGCGACCGCCGCCACGAACGGCATCGAGAACTGCCCGTCGACCAAATTCTTCGGCTGCTGCTTGTCGACTTCCGGATCGCCGATGATCTTCCAGCCGGTCCGGGGCAGGCCGATCTCGACCGCCTCGACATCTTCCCACTCGAGACCGTGCGCGGCGCGCAGCTCGAGCAGCGCGTCGATCGCCGCGTGGCTGTAGCGGCACGCCGGATAGGGTTTGATCGCGATCGCCATGGTCTCCCAGACGCGGCCGAGGCCGGCCACGGCGTTCGCGACGACCGGATTCGGCGCATAGGACCGGAGGAACCCCGCTTTGCCTTCGAGCGCATCGACGGCGCCGTGAAAGCCCTCGCGGGCGAGGCTCGCGGCGATGAGGCCGCTCATGGCGGCGTAGCCGACGTGCAGGCGCTTGGTCCAGGCCCCGTCGACGAGGAACTGCATCGAGCCCGCCGCCTGGCTCAGGGCGATGCCGAACGCGTGGGCGATCGCGTCGGCCGACAGCCCGAACACGCGCCCCGCGGCCGCCGCGGCGCCGAAGACGCCGCAGGTCGCGGTCGGGTGAAAGCCGCGATCGTAGTGGTCCTTCGGGACGAGCGCGAGGCTCAGGCGAATCTGCACCTCGTAGCCCGCGACGATCCCGGCGATCAGGTCGCGCCCGCTCGCGCCCGCCATCTCGGCCGCGGCGAGCGCCGCCGGCACGATCGGCGCGCTCGGATGGATCGACCCGCGCGCGTGGGTGTCGTCGAAGTCGAGCGAATGGGCGAGCGTCCCGTTCACGAGCGCTGCCGCGGGCGGGCTGTAACCGCGCTGGTCGCCGATGACGGCAGCGTTGCCCTGCCCGAGCCCGAGCCGCTCGACCGCAGCCAGCAGGGCCGGCGTGGACTCGGCCTCGTGGCGCGCGCGCAGGGCAATGCCGACCATGTCCGTCACGAGCCACGTGGCGCGGCTGCGAACCTCCGCGGGGAGCACGTCGTAAGAAATCCTGGCGACGAAATCGGCAAGCTCGCGTGTGATCGCCGTCATGTGGCCTCCCCTGAATCGGTGCGGGTAGGCGGCCATGATAGAGAGCCTCGCCGCGGTCAGCAACACGCGCCGGGAGAGGCGTGCGTTCGACGCGCTGGCGCCGAACGCCGGACGCTACGGGGCTACGCCCGCGATGTTTCGCCCACCGTGGGCGCGCGGCCGCGGTTGCCCATGCGATCGTGCAGCTCGCGGATCGTCCGCGACGCGGTAGTGACGAACGCGAACGGCAGCACGGCGTGCACGAGGCAGGCGAGACCGCCGAGCATCATGCGCAGGCCGAAGCCGGTCGCGACGACGAAGTGGCCCCCGTAGGTCTCGCCCACCGCCTCGGGGTGAGCGGTGAACAACCGCGCGATGCCCATCGATTCCTCCTCCAGCTGACTCATCGAGGCGAAGTCTAGGCACCGCGAGCGGCGGGAGCGCTGGCGTTTGTCTCACCGCCGGGTCGTTTCCTTGGGGAATATTCACCGGCGGGCCCGGTGCTCTATGCTTCGCGTCATCGCCAGGGAGGATCCCGTGAGAGTCACTGCCGCAGTCATGCCCGAGCGCTCGGGCCGCTGGTCGCTGGAGGAGCTGGAGCTCGCCGACCCGGGGCCGCACGAGGTGCTCGTCCGGGTCGTCGCGAGCGGGATCTGCCAGACCGACGTCCACGCCCGCGACGGCTACTTTCCGGTGCCGTGGCCGGCGGTCTATGGCCACGAGGGGACCGGCGTCGTCGAGCGGGTCGGCGCGGCGGTCAAGGCGGTCGGTCCCGGAGACCACGTGATCATGGCGAGCCCAGCGTGCGGCGAGTGCACGAACTGCCGCGAGGGCTACGAGGCGTACTGCGTCCGCAGCCGGGAGATCAAGCTCTGTGGTCTGCGAATGGACGGCTCGATCGCGCTGCGCCGCGGCGAGACCCCGGTGCATGGCTCCTTCTTCCAGCAGTCCTCCTTCTCCACCGTGGCGCTGGCCACCGAGACCAACGTCATCAAGGTCGCGCCCGATGCGCCGCTCGACATCCTGGCCGCTTTTCCCTGCGGCGTGAACACCGGCGCCGGGGCGGTCATGAACGTCTTGCAGCCGCGGCCCGGCGACTCGTTCGCGGTCTTCGGCGCGGGGACCGTCGGCCTGGCCGGGCTGATGGCCGCAAAGCTCCGCGGCTGCGACCCAATCATCGCGGTCGACGTCTTCGACAACCGGCTCGCGCTGGCGCGCGAGCTCGGCGCGACACATGTCGTCAACGCCACGCGGCCCGACGTCGCGGCGGAAGTGCGCCGCGTCGCCGGAGGCCGCGGAGTGAGGTTCAGCCTGGAGGCTGCGGGCGTGCCCACGGCCTTGCGTGCCGCGGTGGACGCGCTCGCGCCGCGCGGGGTCTGCTGCCTGGTCGGCAGTGCGCGTGCGGGAGTCGACGCTCCGCTGGAGATGGGCACCTTGCAGCAGGGCCGCGTCGTGCGCGGCTGCATCCAGGGCGAGAGCGTCGTCAGGGAGTTCCTGCCGGAGCTCGTCGCGCTCTACCGCGCCGGGCAGCTGCCGGTCGATCGCCTGGTGCGCCGCTACGAGTTCGCGGCGATCAACGAGGCGGTAGCCGACATGCTGAGCGGAGCGACGATCAAGGCGGTGCTCAGCATCGGTCGCGCGTAAGACGCTAAGGAGGGTGCGAGGTCACGCCGGAGGCAGACCCTGTCCGGCGATCGCGTTGAGCTCCGCACGGAGCTGATCCAGGAGCGTGCCGGCGTCGGCCGCGGACAGGGCCGCTTCCCGCGCGACCAGGCAGAGATTCAGCTGGTCATCGAGCGTTGCCGCTGCGACTACCAGCGGCATGGCGGGGCCGGGAGGGGAAACCAGGTAGTACTCGCGAATGTGCTGGCCGGCATGGCCGAACCATTCGGTGCTCGCTCTGACATTGCTCACGCTTCCCGAAATTCGATACACCTTCTCGTACCACTGCCCGTCGTGCCGAATCGAGCCCCATCGGCTCATCAGTGCGAGCAAGCTGTACCCCAGCTGGGAAGCGGCAGCGCGTTGGGCGATTTTCTCCGCGCGTGTCTGGACCGTGATCTGGCGCAGAAGCGCCGGCAACGCAGCATCCGGTCGACGGAGCAGGGTGACCCAGTGCCCGAGGAAGACACCGAAGGACTGCGCGAGCGCCTCGGGTGCGGCCGACCGTAGACTCACCGCCGCGCCGAGCGCCAGGTTGCGCTTGGAGGCATGCGCCCGCGCCTGCGCGGTCGCTCTCGCCAGGACCTTGCCCAGGGCGGCAAGAATGAGATCGTTCACGGTCACCCCGCGAGATCGGCACAGGGTCCCAAGCTGTCTGGCGAGGCCGGTGGGCAGCGATGCCAGATGAACGTTAGTGCCCTCACCCCGAGCCTTCACTTCCTTGAAGCGATAGGCCTTACGGACGGCCAGGCGAAGCCGGATGATCCGACCCAAGGCGGCGATCAGGCTCAAGTAGCGATGGCGAGACCCGAGTGCGCGTGGCAGCACCGTGAGGGGGCGCGCGTCGTCGGGGTGCGGAGTCCCGTAGTACTGGTTGAGCACGCGGCGGAGCAACAGCCGCATGGACATCTCGTCAGCCGCAAGATGATGCCAGACGGTGATGAGAAGAGATGAACCGGTGCCAGGGTCTTCCAGAATCGACCAGCGAATGGGGTGGTGCGGCCCGTCCGGAAACGTGGCGTTGAGGGATTCGGTCAGCGCTCTTCGCAAGGTGTCGGCGGGAGAGTCGCCGGGCACGATGACTTCGAGCTGGATCGACCCGGCGCGGTCGTAGCCGTAACGGCGTCGGTGGCGATCGAGAACCAGCGTCCCGACTCCGGCCTGCTGGCAGGCGGTCTGAATGGCCGCTTCCAGTGCCGGGACGTCAGCCCTTCCGTCGAGGCGCACCACCTGGCCCGCGTTGTACGGATGCGCGGTCTCCCAGCAGGCCATGACCTCCTGGAACGGGTTCAGGCGGGCGAACTCGCGCGGTCCCTCCATCAAGTGAACCGTAGCACGGGGCGGCGGCGGCTCACGCTCCCTCCCGCAGGATCGCGAGCGCCGCGTTCCGCCCGGGCGCGCCCATCACCCCGCCGCCCGGGTGCGTTCCCGAGCCGCACTGGTAGAGCCCGTCGATCGGCGTCCGGTACTTCGCCCAGCCGGGCACCGGGCGCAGGAAGAACATCTGCTGCAGCGTCAGCTCGCCCTGGAAGATGTTCCCCTCGCTCAGACCCACGCTGCGCTCGATGTCCGCCGGGGTGATCACCTGCCGGTGGAGGATCGCCGACTTGAGGTTCGGCGCGTACTCGGCGAGCGTGTCGATGACGGCGTCGCCGAACGCCTCGCGCCGCGCGTCGGTCCAGCCGCCGTTCACGTTGTAGGGCGCGTACTGCGCGAAGATCGACATTACGTGCTTGCCCGGCGGCGCCATGGCGGGGTCGATCATGGAGGGGATGACGATGTCCATGTACGGGCGGCGCGAGAACTCGCCGTACTTCGCGTCGTCGTAGGCGCGCTCGAGGTAGTCGACGCTCGGGCTGATGGAGATCGCGCCGCGCAAGTGCGGCCCGTTCCCCGGCAGGCAGGTGAAGTTCGGGAGCTCGCCCAGCGCGAGGTTCACCTTTGCGGAGGCGCCGCGGAACCTGAACCGGCGGATCCCGTCCACGAAGTCCCCGGGCAGATGCTGCTCCCCGACCAGGCCGAAGAACGTTCGCCGCGGATCGGCGTTCGAGACCACGAGCTTCGCCCGCAACTCTTCGCCGCTCTCCAGCGCCACGCCGACGGCGCGGCCGTTCTCGATCAGCACTCGCGTGACTGGCGCCTCGGTGCGAATCTCCGCGCCGAACCCGCGCGCCGCGGTTGCGATCGCCGCACTCACCGAACCGTTCCCGCCCTTGGCGAAGCCCCAGGCGCGGAACACGCCGTCGATCTCGCCCATGTAGTGATGCAGCAGCACGTAGGCGGTGCCGGGCGAGCGCGGCCCGAGGAGCGTGCCGATGATGCCGCTCGCCGACTTCGTCGCTTTGAGCGCCTCGGTCTCGAACCACTCGTCGAGGTAATCGGCCGAGCTCATGGTCAGCAGCTTGTGCAGGGCGTGGAACTGCGTTGCGCCGAGCCCACGGAAGTACCCGCCGAGGCGCGCGAGACCGGCGAGGTCGCGGGGCGCGAGCGACGCCGGGTCGGGCGGGATCATCCCGAGCAGCGGCTTCACCGCCCGCGACATCTGATGCATGAGCAGGCCGAACTCGTCGTAGGCCTCGGCGTCGCGCAGTGAGTGGCGGGCGAGCTCGCGCCGGCTCTGATCGTGATCGTTCCACTGGGCGAAGTAGTCGCCGTGCGGCAGCGGCGTCAGCGTGCTCTCGAGCGGCAGGATGTGCAGGCCGTGGCGCGGCAGGTCGAGATCGCGAATGATCTCGGGCCGCAGCAGGCTCACCACGTACGAGAAGACCGAGAACGTGAAGCCGGGAAAGATCTGCTCGCTCATCGCCGCGCCGCCGACCTGCTCGCGGCGCTCGAGCACGATGACGCGCTTTCCGGCACGCGCAAGATAGGCCGCGGCGACCAGCCCGTTGTGGCCGCCGCCGACCACGATCGCGTCGTAGGGGGTCGGCATTGTCAGCACCGATGGCTCACGAGGACCTCGCCTTTGATATGCCCGCTCCCCATTGGCCGAGCGTGTGCAACCGGTCCGCCGGCACCACGTCGGTGAGGCGCTTCGAGCCGGGGGCGAGGCGCGCGCCGCTCAGGGCCTCGGCAGCGACCGCGAAAAGTCCGGCGCGGGTCTCGGCGTCCGCGACGGCCTGTGCGAGCGCCTCGGGCTCGGTCCAGGCGAGCCGTCCCGATTCGATGCGGGCGTAGACACGACCCGTCTCGCGGTCCGCGAAATTCACCGCCGGGAGCTCGCGCGCGCAGCGCGTGAGGAACTGCGTGTTGTTCGCCACGTCCATGGTCCGCGGGTCGGGATAGACCTCCCGCGGGCCCGCGGCTTCGATGTTGATCTTGCGGTACCGATCGACGTCGAGCATGCACTTCACGTCGAGGATATTCAGCTCGCCGTTCCGGCCGAAGGCGGCGGTCCGCGGCCGTTCGCCGAGCGGCACGCTGTTGTCGAGGAACTCGTAGTGCACCGACATGTTCGGCCGCAGGGCCCAGGTGAAGAATAGCTCCGGCATGCCTGCGTAGGCTTCGATGTTCTGGGCGAGCACGTCGTCGACCGCCTTGTAGCGGCCGACCTCCAGGCCGCGCCGCCACGCACGCTCGACGGTCTCGTGCGGCGGCGTGATCATGAAGAACAGGTAAACGAGGCGACCGAAGCGGGTCAGCAGATTGCTGCCTGCCTCGTCCGAGTCCGGCGCGAAGCTGTCGAACCGGAAGCGGTCGATCAGGAGATGCGACATCCCCCGGCGCTCGGCCTTGCGCGCCATGTAGCGGTCGAGCTTCTGGTCAACGATGGCAAGCTCCCGGGCGGTGAACGCCCCGGCGTACTTGTAGTGCTCGCCGAGGGCGCCGTAGTCGAGCAGGAACTTCCGCCAGATGTCGGGACTGATGAGGGCGAAATCGGTCCACTCCACGTCGAGCTTGGCAGCGAGCGCCCTCTGCAGCGGCCGCATCGTGCTCTTGCCGGAGGCCGACGCTCCCTTGGTGTTCATCACGACTGGCTGCGCCTGTGCCGGGAGCAGACGATAGGCCTCCCGCTCGGCGGCCTCGCGCAGATACGGTTCGATCAGCCGGCCGATCACCTCGGCGCCGTGCTCGTTGCAGGCGATGCCGGTCGCGATCGGCGCGAGGAGCCGCTGGTCGCCCCACATCCGGCCGTGACGCGAGCGGACCGCCGACGCCACGCGGACGAGCGCCCGGTAGGCGGCCTTGCGCAGCAGGTCCTCGCTCGACTGTGCCTTTGCCGCCCAATCGCCGACGACACGCTCTTCGTGCGCCCAGCACTCGTCGCGCCCGGGCGAGACAGCCTTGCGCTGCGGGCGCCGCAGGAGACCGAGCAGTCCACCCGCCCGGGCTTGCCTCGCCGGCGCGACTCCCGCGGCGCTCGACAGCGCGGCGAGCGCCGTCGCGAGCTCGGTATCGATCAGGCTCGAAAGCGAAGCTTTGAGCGACTCGTAGGCGGCGGCGATTTCGCGGGCGTGAGGCGCGACGTACCGGGTGAGGAGCGTCTCCGCCAGCCGGCGGAAATTGATGCCGAGATCCTCGACTCTGGGGCCGTCGGGCACCGAGAAGTCGGCGGTGACGCGAATCAGCAGCTCGTGCACCAACAGCCGTTCCGGCCGGAAGACGACGAGCTCGTCGGCCTTGAGCCCCGTGACGTCGCTTAGCTCGTGGACCTCATCGACGGTCGTGAAGACGTTCTCCGGTCTGAACAGCGTGGAGAGGGGGAGCAGCCGCCACGGAAGCTCGGACTGCAACCCGGGGTTCCATGGGCCGTATTCGGTGCTCCCGGCAGCGGTGCCCGCAGTCGCCGTAAAGGGTTCGCGCATGGTCTCCGATGATTCTCGCGCCCGCTTGCACGGGCACCGCCATTCTGCCGCGCGGGGCCGGGACGTCAACGTGGCCCGAGCCCGACGTTCGGCGCGGCAGTATGGCGCGGAGGTGACGGCCTGGAGGCGACCTGGAGCGGGGGGGTCGCGAGGGGCGCGGCCAGTCGGGAAGGACGCTGGCGGGCGAACTGTGCCGAGGGTGGATGCCTCAGCGCAGCGCGACGACGCGCTCGAGGTGATCGAAGTCGTTGATCACTTGCCAGTCGGTGGCGCCGGCGGCGCGCACCCGCCGCTCCCACCACTCGAGCCGGCCCAGGTAGCGGCGCGGATCGACGTTGTCGGTGCGGAGCTTCACGACGTTGACCGCGACCACCCGGATGCCCTTGAGGTCGATCGGGAAGTCGCGGACCGTGCTCTTCTCGAGCTCCTCCTGCATGTCGGAGAAGATCAGCAGCGTCTTGTTGCCGGCGCGGGTCTCGTTGAGGAACTCGGCCGCCTGGAGCATGCCGCCGGTGATGTCGGTGTGGGTGCTCGCGCGGACCGACTGTGCGAAGTTCTCGATCGCGACCTTGAACGCCCGCTTCTGGTTGTTGGCCTCCGACGGCCGGCGGTCGAACGTGGTCTTGGCGATGATGTTCTTCTCGCTGAAGCTGCGGCTGTCGACCTTCGCGACCGCGAGCGCATCCCCCGGCTGGAGCGTCCCCAGCAGGTAGTTGACGATGGTCTGCGCCCGGCGGGCCTCGGCGGAATACGTGCCGGACGTATCGATGAGCATGTAGACCGCGTGCGAGTGGTCGTAGGTCGAGCACGCCGGGACGGCGAGCGCGAGCACCCCGATCGCGAGCAGACGGTTCAGCGGAACTGTGCGGCGAGGCATTCTGGTGCCCTCCGGTTAGGTCCGGCGCGGCGCCGCGGCGCGCGGCGGGGCCACGCCGTTCGTTCGCATCCCCCGGATCGCCTTCTCCGCCAGCACGAGCGGGGAGATCGGGATGTCGTAGAGCATGACCAGCCCGCGGCCCGCTTGCCGGCACGCGCCTGCCAGCACGCGCGCCACGAGCGCGAGGGTGCGGAGCAGCAGCACTAGGCACGAGCCGACGACGGTGCGCGCCGAGTTCACGAACGCCTCGAGCGGGATCGCCACGAACGCGAGCGCGAACGGCAGCACGAAGCCGAGGATCATCTGCCCCGCGGTGGGGATCGCCACCAGCCACCGGTCGGTCGGCTGCGCGGCCTGCACCGAGCTCGAGGCGAGATCCCGGATCAGCGCCTGCTTGTCGGCGATGAGCAGATCGCGCATCAGCGCGAGCGAGGACTCGATCGCGGCGAGGACGATGAGGAGGGTGAGCGAGATCCAGATCATGCGCCGGCGCATGCGGTCGTCCATGCTCGAGATGCGCGGGAAGAGGTGCGTGATGCCCAGCGCCTCGAGCAGGAACAGGCCCATCGAGGCCTCGACGAAGATCAGCACCAGCGCCGCGACCTCGGACGTGCGCAGGCTCCCGGTGAGGTAGTCGCTCGCCCCCACCATCTCCGACATCGGCAGCGCGATCAGCTTGAAGTTGATGAACGCGCCGCCGAGCGCGATGAGCATGACCAGGCCGGCGACGAAGAACCGGACGAAGCTCGAGTGGGTCAGGCTCTTCTCGGCCTTGTCGGTGCGGTTCGCGATCTCGCGGTATTGGGCCATCTGGGCGTCGATCGAGGCCGCGTTCTTCTCCAAGGTGAGGAGCTTCGCCTCCGCCTCACCGGTGAGCTTCTCGGCGGCGCGCCAGTGCGGGAGCAGGCTGCGCAGGATCTTGTGTCGGTTCTCGTAGGAGCGCCGGAACTCGGCCACCGCCTTGTCGTGGATCTTGTGCACCGACTTGTGAATCTCCTCGAGGATCCCCTGCACCATCTCGGTGCCGCCCGACTTGATCTGCGACACCGACTCGACCGCGTCCACCCAGTCCGGCGGCGGCGGCGGGACCTCGCCGCACAGGCGGAAGTCCTCTTCGATCCGCGTGACCTCGTCCTTGAGCTTGCGGCTCACGGCCGGAAAGTCCTGCAGGTCGCGGCGCACGATGTCGCCGGCGCGCTCGAAGTCGCGCGCGAGGCGCTCGCCGACCTCTTCTTCGGCGTGCGCAAGCAGCATGACCTTGTTGCGGTGGCGGAGCTCCTCGGCGCCGGCGCGCAGCCACCGCGAGGCGAGGCGCAGCGCATTGGCCGCGGCGCGCGCCACCGAGTGGATCAGGCTGTGCACGGGCGAGCGCGAGGCGTACATGAACGGCAGCAGGATCAGCACCAGGACCAGGAGCGACAGCGCGGGTTGGTCCGGCCAGAACAGCCAGGATTGCCAGTTCGTCGTCATGACTCGACCTTCCTCGGAGGGCGTTCGCGTGGCGCCGGGCCGGGCACGGGCCGGCGCCCCTTACGCGGTACGGGCGATAGGATGGCGCCGCGCAGTGCGGCAATTCAATCGCCGGCCGGCTATGCCCGCGTCATAGTGCGCAACGCGCTTCAGTGCCGGGGAATCGACAAGCGGCCGCGGTCGACGGCGTGCGTTTTCGTGCCCGTCGATCGGGCAGCGCGCCCGATTTCTTGCGGTATTTCCGGTTTTCTTTGGTGCACTACGCCCGCTTGCGCTCGGGGTTGAAGAACGGTTTCCTGACCACGCGCGCCGCGGCGCGGCGGCGACGATGCTCCACCGTCACCTCCATCTCGAGCCGCGTGTCGGGCGCGGCCCAGCGCGACCGCAGGTGCGCGAGCGCGATGTACTTCTTGAGGAGCGGCGACCAGCCGCCGCTCGTCGCGTACCCCGCCTGGTCGCCGTCGGCGTAGAGCGGCACGCTCGTGCGCCAGGCGGTCGTGGGAAGCCGCGGGGCGAGGCCGACCTCGGCGTAGAGCCGTTCCAGCGCGTCCCACGCCACCTCGATCCCGACGAACTGCCAATCCGGGCCCCGCCGTTGCTCCGCAACGAGCGCGCTCTTGCCGACGAACTGCGTCTTCTGGAGGTTCACGGTCCAGCCGAGGTCGAGCTCGAAGGGGGACGACGTCTGGCTCGCGATGAGCGCCTTGCGCGCCGGGACATAGTCCACGTCCATGAGCATCAAGCCGGCCTCGATCCTCGCCACGTCGAGCGCGAGCAGCCCGGTGGGCGTGATCCCGTACGGCGTGCCGGCCGCAACGAGCGCGTCCCACAGCGGCACGGCGTGCACCGCGTCCACCCAGAGCTCGAAGCCCAGGTCGCCGGTATAGCCGGTCCGCGAGATCGTGACCGGGATGTCGCGGAGCCGCGCCGCGGTCCACCGGAAGTACTTCAGGCCGGCGAGGTCCCGGTCGGACAGCACCTGCAGAATGGCGCGCGAGCTCGGACCCTGGAGCGCCAGGGCCGCGGTGGATTCGGACACGTCCTGGATTGCGACGTCGAGCCCGAGGGCGTTGGCTTCCAGCCAGCGGACGTTGGGGTCGGCGGAGGTCATGCGGAAGGTCTCGCCGTCCAGCCGCGCGATCGTGCCGTCGTCGAGCACCTTCCCGGCGGCGTCGCACCACGGCGTGTACAGCACCTCGCCCACCTTGGCGCGCGCGACGTCGCGGGTGACCACGCGGTCGAGGAGGCGCGCGGCGTCCCGGCCGCGCACGAGGTACTTGTAGAGCGGCGAGACGTCGAGGAGCCCCGCCGAGCTCCGGATCGCGTGGTACTCGCGCTCGTGCGAGAGCTCGTACGAGCTGGCGACGACGAAGCCCGCCCAGCGCCGCCAGGCGTGGCTCGCGCACAGGGGTGCGGTGCGGCTGTGGAACGGGGTGGTCTTCAGCACGGGTGGGCAAGTTTACCGGCCGAAAACAAGACGGGCGGAAGCACGCTTGCCCCCGCCCGCCGCGCGGGGGCTCGGGCCCCCGCGGCAGATCCTGGTTAATAGTTGTAGCCGTCGACCTGCTCGTACTTCTTGAACGCGTCGTTGGTCTGGCTCGCCATGTACGACGTGTGCTCGACGCGCTGGAGGGCCGGCTCGCGCGACCAGAACGCGTCATCGAACGACCAGTTGTTGTCGGCGAGCACGGCGCCGGAATGGGCCGCCAGGGCGGCAAAGGCGACGATCAGAATGCGCTTCATGGTGATTCTCCTTTCAGGGTTGAGGTTGCCTCTCGCGAACGCCGTCGCTGCAACCAGCGTCTTCGCGTCCGTCTGTCGCGTTCTTACGGGTGGGCTTGCGCCCCGGATGTCGCCGGGTGGGCGTGGATGTGGAAGAGTTGGCAGTGCTCCCCTCCTCGACGAGGAGGGGTGGCCGACCCCGGCGAGCGCCGGGGGAGGACGGGGTGGTGCCGCGCGCTCAGGAACGCGGCGCGCGGTCCTTGTCGTTCTGCGCCTTGATCAGCTCGCGGGCGCGCTGCCAGTCCTCGGTCGTCCAGCCCCGCAGGTCGTAGAACGAGCCGGCGCCGGCGAGGTAGCCCGCGCCGTCGAGCGCGATCGTCTGGCCGGTGAGCCACTCGCAGCCGTCGGCCATGAGGAAGGCGGCGAGGTTCTGGAGCTCGTCCATGCGCCCGATGCGCCCGGTCGGGTTCTTGTCGGCAGCGCGCTCCTCGACGGTCTGACCGGGACTGAGCCGCGCGCCCGTGCTCTCGACCGGGAACGGGCCGGGCGCGATGGCATTGAGCCGGATGCCGTAGCGCGCCCACTCGACCGCGAGCGACTGCGTCATCACGTGGACGCCCGCCTTGGCCATCGCCGAAGGCACCACGTAGGGCGAGCCGGTCCAGATCCAGGTGACGAGAATCGAGACGACGCTGCCCTTGTGGCCGCCAGCGATCCAGCGCTTGCCGACGGCGTGGGTGACGTAGAAGGTGCCGTGCAGCACGATGTTCGCGATCGCGTCGAAGCCGCGCGGCGACAGGTCCTCGGTGCGGCTGATGAAATTCCCCGCAGCGTTGTTGACGAGGCCGTCGAGCGGCCCGCCGTCGTCCCAGATCCACTGCGCCATCGCGTCGACCGCGGCGGCGTCGCGGATGTCGACCGCGTGCGTCTTCACCGATCCGCCGTGCTTCGCCGTCAGCGCGGCGGCAGTCTCGTCGAGCACGTGCTTGCGGCGGCCGCAGAGGTACACGCTCGCGCCGAGCTCGAGGTACCTGTCCGCGATCTCCTTGCCGAGGCCGGTGCCGCCGCCGGTGACGAGGATGCGCTTGCCTTTCAGCAGTTCGGGCCGGAACATGTCGAGGCACGCGGTGCAGGAGGGAACGCCCGCGATTCTAGCCCGCGACAAGCAACCGACGAGGACCGCATGCCCCTGCCACCGCCTGCTCAGCCCGGGATGCCGCTCGCCGACGTCGATACGCCGGCGCTGCTGCTCGACCTCGACGCCTTCGAGCGCAACCTGGCGACGATGGTGAGCGCCGTTCGCGAATCGGGCCTCCGGCTCCGCCCGCACGCGAAGGCGCACAAGTGCCCGGAGATCGCGAAGCGGCAGGTGGCCGCCGGCGCGATCGGCGTG
>DATEDA010000063.1:0-11873 GCA_035286595.1 Burkholderiales bacterium
GCTTCTACCGCGACCGAGGCTATGAGATTCGCACCCACAGCCTTGCCGAAAGTGTGAAGGCCGGACCGGATGGCTGATTCCGACGTCCTCGGCAAGGCCGACGCGCTGCTCCAGCGCCACCGCGCCGCGCGCGCGGCGAAATCGCCCGACCCGCCGGTCGATTTCCCGGTGCTGACCGAGGTCGTTCAGGGCGCGCCCACGGCCGAGGCCGCGTCCCCGCCACTGAGCGAAGCCGAGCTCGCCCAGATTGAGCGCGACCTGCGCCTGGAGCTCCTGGGACTGCTCGGACCGGAATTCGAGCGCCTGGTCGAAGCGAAGGTGCACGAACGTCTCGGGGCGAAGGTCGACGACGTGCTGACGCTCACCCGCAAGGTGCTCGAGGCGGAGGTTCGCGCCGCCGTCCGGGAGGCGGTCGCACAAGTCATCGCCGACGAAGTCGCGCGGCTCCAGCGCGGCGGCGAGGCGGGCTGAGGCGCCCGCTCCGATATAATTTCCCCGTCGCGCGTTCGAGCGGACGCCAAACGGCGGCGCCGCTCGACGCGCGATTCGCTTTGAACCGGATGCCCATGGAACTCGCGAAGAGCTTCGACCCGCGCGCCGTCGAGTCGCGCTGGTATGCCGAATGGGAGCGCCGCGGCTACTTCGCTGCCGGCCTCGCCCCCGGGAAGCCGGCGTTCTCGATCCAGCTGCCGCCGCCGAACGTCACCGGCGTGCTGCACATGGGCCACGCGTTCAACCAGACGATCATGGACGCGCTCACGCGCTATCACCGCATGCGCGGGTTCAACACGTTGTGGCTGCCCGGCACCGACCACGCCGGCATCGCGACGCAGATCGTCGTCGAGCGCCAGCTCGAGGCCGAAGGCACCGCGCGCGGCGCGCTCGGCCGCGAGCGGTTCATCGCCACGGTCTGGGACTGGAAGGAGCAGTCGGGCTCGATCATCACCCAGCAGATGCGCCGGCTCGGCGCCTCCTGCGACTGGCGGCGCGAGTACTTCACGATGGATGCGAAGCTCTCGCCGATCGTCACCGAGACGTTCGTTCGGCTCTACGAGCAGGGCCTCATCCATCGCGGCAAGCGGCTCGTCAACTGGGACCCGATCCTTCTGACCGCGGTCTCCGACCTCGAGGTGGAGAGCGAAGAGGAAGACGGGCAGCTCTGGCACATCACCTACCCGTTCAAGGATGGGCCGATTGGGGCCTTGAGCGGGCTCACCGTCGCGACCACGCGGCCCGAGACGATGCTCGGCGACGTCGCGGTGGCGGTGAATCCGGAAGATGACCGCTACAAGCACCTCATCGGCAAGCGCGTCGTCCTCCCGCTCGCGAACCGCGAGCTCCCGGTGATCGGCGACAGCTACGTCGACAAGGACTTTGGCACCGGCTGCCTGAAGATCACCCCGGCGCACGACTTCAACGACTACCAGGTCGGGAGCCGCCACGGGTTGCCGCAGATCGGCATCTTCACCCTCGACGCGAAGATCAACGAGAACGGCCCGGCGAAGTACCGCGGCATGGACCGGTATGCGGCGCGCAAAGCGATCGTGCAGGACCTGAAGGCGGCGGGCTTGCTCGAGTCGGTGAAGCCGCACCGGATGACGGTGCCGCGCTGCGGCCGAACCGGCGCGGCCGTCGAGCCGATGCTCACCGACCAGTGGTTCGTCGCGATGTCGAAGCCTGCCCCTGGCGGAACGTTGTTCCCCGGCAAGTCGATCGCGCAAGTGGCGTTGGACGTCGTCGCGCGGGGCGAAGTGAGGTTCTTCCCGGAAAACTGGGTCAACACCTACAACCAATGGCTCACGAACATCCAGGATTGGTGCATCTCCCGCCAGCTCTGGTGGGGCCACCAGATCCCGGCCTGGTACGACCAGGCCGGTCGCATCTTCGTCGCACGCACCGAGGACGACGCCGGGGCGCAGGCGCGCGCGGCAGGGTCGACCGGTGAGCTGACGCGGGATCCCGATGTGCTCGACACGTGGTTCTCGTCGGCGCTCGTGTGCCACTCCACGCTCGGCTGGCCGGATCCGCAGAGCGAGGACAAGCTCGCCTACGACCTCTATCTGCCCTCGTCGGTGCTGGTCACCGGCTACGAGATCATCTTCTTCTGGGTCGCACGCATGGTCATGATGACGACCCACTTCACCGGCCGGGTGCCGTTCCGCGCCGTGTACATCCACGGGATCGTCCGCGACCACGACGGCGAGAAGATGTCGAAGTCCGAGGGCAACGTGATCGACCCGGTCGATCTCATCGACGGGATCGCGCTCGAGCCGTTGCTCGAGAAGCGGACGACGGGCCTGCGCAAGCCGGAGACCGCGCCGCTCGTCCGCGAGCGGACGAAGCGCGAGTTTCCGGACGGCATCCCGGCGTACGGCGCCGACGCGTTGCGGTTCACGATGGCCGCGTACGCCACCCTCGGGCGCAACGTCAACTTCGACTTCAAGCGCTGCGAGGGGTACCGCAACTTCTGCAACAAGCTCTGGAACGCGACGCGCTTCGTCCTGATGAACACGGCGGGCAAGGACTGCGGGCAGGACGCGTCGGCTCCGGTCGAGCTCTCGTTCGTCGACCGCTGGATCGTGAGCCGGTTGCAGCGCACCGAGGCCGAGGTCGAAAAGGGCTTCGCCGACTACCGGCTCGACAACGTCGCCAACGCGATCTACCGCTTCGTCTGGGACGAGTATTGCGACTGGTACGTGGAGCTCGCCAAGGTCCAGCTTCAGAACGGCGACGAAGCGCAGCAGCGCGGCACGCGCCGCACGCTCGTGCGCGTGCTCGAGACGGTGCTGCGCCTCGCCCACCCGGTGATTCCGTTCATCACCGAGGAGCTGTGGCAGAAGGTCGCGCCCCTCGCCGGGAAGAGCGGCGACAGCATCGTGATCGCCCCGTATCCGAAGTCTGACCCCGCGAAGCTCGATGCGGCAGCGGAAGCGCAGGCAGCGGCGCTCATGGCGCTGACCAACGCGAGCCGGAACCTCCGGGGCGAGATGAACCTCGGACCGGGTGAGCGCGTGCCGCTGCTTGCGGAGGGGGATGCCGCGGCGCTCGCGCCGATGTTCCCCTACCTGCGGTTCCTCGCCCGGCTGTCGGAGGCGACGGTCGTCCCGCGCCTGCCCGACCTCGACGCGCCGGTCCAGGTGGTCGGCGACACCCGCCTCATGCTCAAGATCGAGATCGACGTCGGCGCCGAGGTGGCCCGCCTTGAGAAGGAGGCCGCGCGCCTCAAGGGCGAGATCGCCAAAGCCGAAGCGAAGCTCGCCAACCCCAGCTTCGTGGAGCGGGCGCCCGCGACGGTCGTGGCACAGGAGCGCGAGCGTCTCGCCGGCTTCCGCGCCACGCTCGAGAAGGTGGCGGCCCAGCTGAACAGGTTCAAAGGAAAAGCGTAACGGATTCCATTCACCCCGCGCTGCGAGCGCTCCGGCATCGCAGCTTCCGGGTCTTCTTCATCGGCCAGGGCGTCTCCATCCTCGGGACGTGGATGCAGACGCTCGCGATGAGCTGGCTCGTCTACCGGCTCACCGGCTCGGCGTTCATGCTGGGGCTCGCGGCGGCCGCGCTGCAGCTCCCGATGCTGTTCCTGTCGCCGATCGCCGGCGTCTGGGCGGATCGCCTCGACCGGCGGCGCCTGCTCATCGTCGTGCAGTCGCTCGCCGCGGTGCAGGCGCTCACCCTCGCCGCGCTCACCTACGCCGGCGTCGTGCAGGTCTGGCACGTGATCACGCTGTCGCTCCTCCTCGGCATGGTGAACGCGGTCGAGACGCCGACCCGGCAGGCGTTCCTGCTCGAGATGGTCGAGACCAAGGTCGACCTGCCGAACGCGATCGCGCTGCAGTCGATGCTCTTCAACGGCGCTCGCTTCGTCGGCCCGACGATCGCCGGGGTCCTGCTGGCCTTCGCCGGCGAGGCGCTCTGCTTCCTGCTGAACGGCATCTCGTACCTGGCGGTCGTCATCGCCTACGTCGCGATCCGCGTCACACCGCGCGTGACGACCGCCCAGCACGCGGCACTGTGGAACGAGATCGTTTCGGGTTTCCGCTACGCGTTCGGGTCGCTCGCCACCCGGCGGCCGCTGCTGCTGCTCGTGGCCCTGTCCCTCTTCACTGCGCCCTGGCAGTCGCTCATGCCGATCTACGCCGCCGAGCGCCTCGACGGCGATTCCAGCACGCTCGGGCTCCTGATCGGCGCGGTCGGCGTCGGCGCGTTCGCCGCGACCGCGTTTCTCGCCCTGCGGGCCACCGTCCGGGGCCTCGGCCGCGTCATTGCCGCGTGCAGTCTCATGGCGGCCCTCGCGCTGACCGGCTTCGCGCTGTCGAGCGCGCTGTGGCTGTCGCTCGCGCTGCTCGCGCTCTTCGGGTTCGGGCTGGTCGCCACGGTCGCGTCGACGAACACGATCCTGCAGACCGTCGCCGACGAGGACAAGCGCGGCCGCATCATCAGCATCTACGTGACGACCTTCCTCGGCGTCGCGCCGGTCTCGAACTTCCTAGCCGGAACGATCGCCGAGGCGCTCGGCGCGCACTGGACGATCTTCGGCTGCGGTCTGGCGCTCTCCGCCGCCGCCGGCTGGTTCGCCTGGAACCTGCCCAGTTGGCGCGCCGCGCTGCGGTCGGTCTATGCGAAGCAGGGAATCATTCCGCCGCCGCGCGATTGAGGTCGTCCGCCACGGCTCCGAGCGCGCCGCGGGAACGATCCGGGGACTGGCCGGTCCACCTCATCCATGATCGCGGCAAGCGCTGGCATGACTCGGCGGCCGGAGGGCAGAACCCCGGCAGAATGTGGCGGAAAGATGGCGCCGACGGATCCGATCCCGGCGGCGTCTCAGCCGTCGGACGCGGCGCTACTTCTTCTTCTCCGACCGGGAGCCGCGCTTGATGTCCATGCCGTGGGCCCGCTTGTAGGTCTGGATGTCCTTGAAACGGCCTTTGCTGTCGCGCACGGCGTAGAGCTTGGTCCCGGACACGCTGCGGTGAGTCGTTCTCTTGGACGCCATACAACCTCCCTCGGCAGTGAGCGGAGCGCGAAAGGCGCACCCGCACATCGCATCGTAAAGCCAAGGGTGCCGCCGTTCAAGAGCCCGCCAGGAGGATCGGTTGCCAGCGGAACCGGGCCGGGCGTGGTGCGCCCGGCGCGAGCCGTGCCTGGCGTAGTAGCGCGAGGCGTAGTGATATAGTCGCCCGCGAATGAACACTCGCCGCGCGCCGCGCGCAAGAGCCCGCCGGGCCGCCCCAAGGGTGAATCCCGAGCGCGGCTAGCGCGAGGGTAGACCAATGAGCCGCAGGATCGCCATCGTCGAGGACGACGCCGCCATCCGCGAGAACGTCGCCGACACGCTGCGCCGCCAGGGCTACGACGTGGCTTCGTACCCAGATCGGCCGCAGGCCCTCGCCGCGCTCAAGAGCCGGCTGCCCGATCTCGCGATCGTGGACATCGGTCTCGGGGCCGACGTCGACGGCGGCTTCACGCTGGTCAGGGAGCTGCGGGCGATGTCCGACCAGCTCCCCATCATCTTCCTGACCGCGCGCGACAGCGACTTCGACCTCGTTGCGGGGCTCCGCCTCGGTGCCGACGACTACCTCACGAAGAACATCAGCATGCCGCACCTGCTCGCGCGCATCGCTGCGCTCTTCCGGCGGACCGATGTCATGCGCTCCCCGCCCAAGGTCGAAGAGACGATGGACCGCGGGCCGCTCCGCCTGGACCTCAAGCGGATGACGGCGTCGTGGCGCGAGCACCCCGTCGACCTGACGCTCACCGAGTTCTGGATGGTGCATGCCCTCGCCAAGTACCCGGGCCACGTCAAGAGCCGCGACAGCCTGATGTCCGACGCCAACCTCGTCATCGACGACGCGACCATCACCTCGCACATCAAGCGCATCCGCAAGAAGTTCCTCGCGGTCGACACCGCATTCGATGCCATCGACACCGTCTACGGCATGGGGTACCGCTGGCTCGCGGGTTGAGCACGCGGTGAACGCGCGCGTGCCCGAGGCCCCGCGCGCGCGGCTATCGATCCGCACCAAGGTGGTGCTCGTCTCGGCCGTGCTCGCCGCAATCCCGTTCGTCGGCTACGGCTACGTGCGGGAGATGGAGAACATCCTGCGCAGCGCGCAGGAGCAGCGCGTGATCGCCACCGCACGCGCGGTGGCCACTGCATTGCATGACCGCCCGCGGCTGCTCGAGTTCAGCGCCGGCGACGACGGCGCACACCGCCGACCGGGCGCCCGCGCCGCGACCCAGGAGGTCGAGCTGATCCTCACCGGCCTGCGGCGGGCGAGCTCGCGCATCTTCGTGATCGACCAGCAGCGACGCCTCCTCGCGATCGCCGGGAGCCTGCGGCAGGAGGCACCTGCGGCCCCCGAGCCCGGGGGAGCCTGGAGCTGGGTGCAGACGAAGCTGCTGCGCCCGCTCTGGGCGCAGCTGCTCGAGCGCCCGCCGGAGGACTTCGACGACGCGATTCCCGAGGATCTGCTCTCGGGCGGCCGCGAGGTCGATGCCGCGCTCTCCGGCGTGCCCGCCTCGCGCTGGCGGCCGACGCCCGACGCTCGCGCAGTGGTGCTGGGGGCGGCGCACCCGATCTGGAGCGGCACCGAGGTGATCGGCGCCGTGGTGGTCGAGGAGACGACGAACAGCGTGGTCACGCTCCGCAACCGCGTTCTCGAGCAGCTGCTCACGGTCACGCTCGCGGTGTTCGTGCTCGGCGCGGGAACGCTCTTCCTCTTCGCGTCGCGGCTGTCGCGGCGGCTGCGCCGCCTGCGCGACGAGGCCGAGGAGGCGATCGACGCGCGCGGCCGGGTGCGGCGTGCGTTCCGCGAGAGCGGCGACGGCGACGAGATCGGCGACCTCTCGCGCAGCTTCGCGACGGCCGTCGACCGGCTCGCCGAGTACAACGAGTATCTCGAGCGCATGGCCGACCGGCTGTCGCACGAGCTGCGCACCCCGATCGCGGTCGTGAGCTCCTCGCTCGACAACCTGCGCACCCGCGCGCTGCCGCAGGATGCCGGCGTCTACATCGCGCGCGCCGAGGACGGCGTGCGGCGCCTGAACGCGATCCTCACCAGCATGAGCGAGGCGACGCGGCTCGAGCAGACGCTGCGCGCCACCGAGCGCGAACGCTTCGACCTGGGGCGGGTGGTGTCCGGCTGCGTCGCCGGCTACACCGCGGCATTCCCGCAGCACCGCTTCGAGCTGCGTCTGCCCGAGCGGCGCGTGGAGCTCGACGGCGCGCCGGATCTCATCGCGCAGCTGGTCGACAAGCTGGCCGAGAACGCGATGGATTTCAGCACCCCGGGAGAGCCGATCGAAGTCGCGGTCGAGGCGGAGGCCACGACCGCGCGGCTCTCGGTGTCCAACATCGGGGCGCTCCTCCCGGAAGCGATGGCCGACCGCCTGTTCGAGTCGATGGTGTCGGTGCGGTCACCGGCGGCGAAGGTACAGACCGCCGGCAAGGCGAAGAGCGAGCCGCACCTCGGCCTGGGGCTGTTCATCGTCCGCCTCATCGCCGAATTTCACCGCGGCGCCGTGCGGGCGCGCAACCGCGACGACGGGCGCGGCGTGATCATCGAGGTGAGCTTCCCGCTCGCCGCGGCCCCGCTCTAGGAACGGATCGCGCGCTCTAGACGAACAGGGTGACGTCCGCGTCCTTCGCCATCGGGAGGAACGTGGCGGCGCCGACGTAGTCCTTGACCTCGGGGATGAAGTCGTCGCGCGCGAACCCGAAGAGATCGACCGTCATCTGGCAGCCGATCAGGTTCACCCCGGCCTCGATGCAGAGGCTGCGGAGCTCCGTGATGTCGGCGACGCCCTTGTTCCGCATCGTCTTCTTCATCATCGCCGTGGCGAACGCTTCGAAGCCCGGAACGAGCGACTGCATCGCGTTCGGGATGTTCCAGCGGATCGCCTTGAACCACTCGGGCCCGAACGGCATCTTCATCGGCATCGCCGGGTTGCCGAGCGGGCTCACCTGCAGGCCCGACAGGTCCTTCTTCAGCAACTCGAGCCCGTAGAACGTGAAGAACACCGACACGTCCCACCCGAGCGCCGCGGCGGTCGACGAGAGGATGAACGGCGGGTACGCCCAGTCGAGCGTGCCCTTGGTCGCAATGATCGTCATCGACGGCGTCTTCGCCGCCTTCATCGCCGCGAGCTTCTCCTCGAGCTTCCGGTCGAGGATCTCATCGAGGCGCCGCTTGATCAGGTCATCGACCAGGTTGGTGTCGGGCCCCGCACCCATGGGCTGTCTCCTTTCCCCATCCCCCGGCCGGAGGATGCTTGAGCATTCCGTGATTTGCCGATGCGGAATCCAATATGAACGTTCCGCAGCCGTGTAACGAAGTTACTTATAGGCTCAGCAGCGGAACTGCCTGTTGACGCTCGTCAACGGCCCGCCTCATTTCTGCTCGTCCGCTTGCTTGCGCCGCTCGTCCGCCGACTTCTGCAAGATCTGCTCGGCGGCCTTCGCCTTGTCCAGCGCCTGGCGCTGACTCTTCACGAGGTCCGGCGGCGGCTCCTTCGGTTTGCTGTCGCACGCGGCGAGGCCGGCGATTGCCAGCGCCAGCCACACCCAGCTACGCAACATCGGAACCTCCTAGAGCTCGAGACTGTCCTTGATCGCGGCGATCCCGGCCGCGGCGCACGCGTCGTCTTCCTTCCCGCCGGGCGCCCCGGATACCCCGATCCCGCCGAGGATCGATCCACCCGCCTCGATCATCAGGCCGCCGCCCACGGCGACGACGCCGGGTCGGTTGCGGATTCCGCTCTGCGGGCGGCCGGCCTGCGTTGCGTCCGTGAGCGCGGTGGTGTTGGTGCGAAAGCTGACTGCGGTCCAGGCCTTGCCGGTTGCGGTTTCGGGCGTGTGCGGCCCGGCGAAGCGGTCCCGCAGCAGCACCTGCACCACACCCATCCGGTCGACGACCGCCACCGCCACCTGAAAACCGCTGCCGCGACAGCGGGCAAGCGCCGCCTGGGCGGCCTTGAGCGCGGTCTCGGGCGTGAGCAGCCGCACGTTGTACGTCGCGTCCTGCGCGCGCGCGGGCGTGGCCGCCGAGAGGCCCCCGGCTGCCAGCGCGATCGCGAGTGTCCACCTCATCCCCTTCCAGGGGTCCCTAGCTACAACGGGGTGCGGCACGTCAGTCATTGCCTCAGTCCGGCCGGCGGAGCCGCCTCACTTCTTCTTCATGAAGAAAGTGAACTCCTTGCCCGCCTCGGCGTGCGACAGCAGTTCGTTCCCGGTCTGCTTGGAGAACGCCTGGAAGTCCTTCACTGACCCCGGGTCGGTTGCGACGACTCGCAGCACCTGGCCGGTCGACATCTCGGTGAGCGCCTTCTTCGCCCGCAGGATCGGCAGCGGGCAGTTGAGGCCGCGGGCGTCGAGGTCCTTGTCGAAGTTCATGATCGTCCTGCCTCCTTTGCGTCCGGGTGGTCGGTCGTGACCGGTTCGACCGACGATCAATATATTAGACTTCGTTAATACACCAAAAAGCCGCGCTTCGCAAAAGCTTCCACCACCGTGCGCAGTCCGGTTTGCGTTTGATCAAGCCGCCGCTCAGGCGACGCGCTGGTAATAGAGATTCTGCGGGTGGGTCGCCTGCGCGAAGAAGAACCAGCGCTCCGCGAGCAGTCCGGCGTACTGGACGACGAAGGCGGCGGCCACGAGCGCCGGCGACGCGGCGAGGGTCCCGGTTCCGAGCAGCGCCAGCGGCACCGGAAACACGGCCACCAGGAACGACCATTTCACCGAGCGTAGGAAAGCTTCCGGCCGCCCGTGAAAGAACTCGCGCGTGTTGAACGACCCGCCCATGAAGCCCTGCGAACTCTGGACGATCCGCGGGTGCTTGACCCCGATCGCGGTCTGAAGGGTCGACCGGGGCCTGAGCCGCCCGTTCCGGATGAGGCTGGCCACGCGGGTAACCAGTGCGACCGCCGTGAACCAGACCGCCCAGGCGGCGAGAAACCGGGCGAGGCCCGGCTCGACGATCCCGGCGTAGGCGGCCGCGAGCATCAGTCCCGACGCGCACCCGAAGGCGAGGTAGTTGATCACCGTGAGCGGCGTGTGCCACTCCGGGAGGAACTTGAGGCACGCGTAGATCATTCCGGTGCAAAGGAACAGCAGCAGGCACAGCACCGTGCCGAACGCGCCGATCGCGAGCGTTGCGTCGATCCCCGCGACAAGCGGTTGCGATGGCCAGCCCAGGTGGTGTCCGAGACCGTACAGGAACACGCAGCCCATGAACGCCGGCAGCACGATCACCTCGCGCGACAGCCACGACGTGCGCCACATCGCCGCCGCGCGCCAGGCGCGTTCCGGCCGCCCGAGATGGAAGAACGACGCCACGAGCCCGGCCACCAGGAACGCCAGCGCGATCGCGCTGGCGACCGGATAGAAGCCCGGCGCCGCCGGCGGCTCCAGCACGCCGATTCGCGCCAGCACCTCGACCGAGAAGAGCGCCAGGAACAGGCCCTGCCCGACGCCGATGAGCGTCGTCAGGAGGATCACGGAGAACGCGGGTCGCATGGCGAGTTTCCGCGGCTCGCCCGCTACCAGGTGGTCACATCGTCGAGCGCCGGCTCGCGCACGCCCGGGCGTGGTAGCTTGCCGTCGATCTTCAGCGGGTTGTCGACGCGCTCGAGCGCGTCGTCGTGAATCTTCAGCTCCTGCTTCCGCCGTGGCAGGTAGTGATTAGCCGGGTGCGTGCCCCACTCGGGCATGAGCTGGTAGCCGGCGTTCTCGCGGATCGCCTTCGACACCTCCGACTCCGGGTCATGGACGTCGCCGAACAGCCGCGCGCTGGTCGGGCAAGCCATCACGCACGCCGGCTTGCGGTCGGATGGCGGCAGCTCCTGGTCGTAGATCCGGTCGACGCACAGCGTGCACTTCTTCATCACCTTCTGGTGCTCGTCGACCTCGCGCACGCCGTACGGGCACGCCCACGCGCAATACTTGCACCCGATGCACTTGTCGTAATCGACCAGCACGATGCCGTCCTCGGCGCGCTTGTAGCTCGCGCCGGTCGGGCACACCGGCACGCACGGCGGGTCCTCGCAGTGTAGGCAGGACTTCGGGAAGTGGACCGTCTGCGTGTTCGGGTACTCGCCGACCTCGAAGGTCTGCACGCGGTTCAAGAACGTCCCCGTCGGGTCCTTGCCGTACGGGTTGTCGTCGGAGAGGAAACCCGCGGCGCCGGAGGTGTTCCACTCCTTGCAGCTCGTCACGCAGGCCTGGCAGCCGACGCAGACGTTGAGATCGATGACCAACGCGAGCTGGGTCATGGCGAGCGTTCGTTGATCGCGAGCTGGGTCATTCGCCGATCCTCCTGCCCGCCACAAAGGCCTGCCAGCGCCTGCGCACCCGCTCGACGCCCGGAATCGGCCCGATCGCCTGGGCTCGCGGCCAGGTCTCTTCCGGCTCGTCCGCCGCGGCCTTGTAGATGCGCACGCGCACGTCGTACCAGCCTGCCTGGCCGGTGACCGGGTCGGAGTTCGAGATCCGGCCGTCCGGCGCGGGCAGCTCTTCGCTGATCAGATGATTGAGCAGGAACCCGAGCCGGGCCTCGTTGGCGTCGGGCGCGAGCGTCCACGCGCCCGGCGCCTTGCCGATCGCGTTCCAGGTCCAGACCGTGCCCGGCTCGACCGCTTCGCTGAAGCGCGCCATGCAGCGCACCTTGCCCCACTGGGACTCGACCCAGATCCAGTCGCCGTCGTCGATCCCCTCCGCCCGCGCGGTTCCCGGGCTCACGAACAGGTAGTTGTGGGCGTGGATCTGCCGCAGCCACGCGTTCTGCGAGTCCCACGAGTGGTACATCGCCATCGGCCGCTGGGTGATCGCGCTGAGCGGGAACCTGCGGGCGTCGGTCGCCTGCGCCTCGAGCGGCTCGTAG
>DATEDA010000064.1:0-3198 GCA_035286595.1 Burkholderiales bacterium
TGGCCCTTCTGCGCGTCGAAGAGCACCTGCGGGTTGCGCGAGCTCTCCTCGTCGACCATGCGGATCTCGAGCGTCGCGGTGCGGCCGAGGATCTCCTTCGCGCGCGCGGTGTCCTGCACGCCGGGGAGCTGCACCACGATCCGGTCGGCGCCCTGCTGCTGGATCACCGGCTCGGCGACGCCGAGCTCGTTGACCCGCTTGTTGAGCGTGCCGATGTTCTGCTTGAGCGCGGACTCCTGGATGCGCTTCTCCGCCTCCGGACGGATGGTCGCGTTGAGGCGCGGCTCGACGGCGTCGCCGGCATCCACGACCGCGAGGTCGGGCAGCGCGTCGGCGATGGCGCGCCTCGCCTTCTCGCGCATCTCCGGGTCCCGGAAGCGGACCACGATCGTCATGCCTTCGCGCGTGACCCCGGAATGACGGATGCTCTTGTCGCGGAGCGCGGTGCGGATGTCGCCCGTGAGCGCGTCGAGGCGCTTCGTCAGCGCCCCCTTCATGTCGACCTGCAGCAGGAAGTGCACCCCGCCGCGCAAGTCGAGCCCGAGGTACATCGGGAGCGCGCGGATCGCGGTCAGCCAGTTCGGCGAGGCCGACAGCAGGTTCAGCGCGACGGTGTAGGAGCGGTTCTGCGGGTCCGGATTGAGCGCCTGGTCGAGGATGTCCTTCGCCTTGAGCTGGGTGTCGGTGTCGGCGAGGCGGACCTTGACGCCGACCTGGTCGAGGTGGATGCCGGTGTAGGGGAGGCCGGCCTGCTTCAGCGTGTCCTCGACCCGGCCCAGCGTCGCGGTGTCGACCTTCAGCGTCGCGCGGGAGGACGAGATCTGCACCGCCGGCGATTCGCCGAAGAAGTTGGGCAGCGTGTAGACCAGGCCGAGGACGACCGCGACGGCGACCGTCACGTAGACCCAGAGGGGGTAGCGATTCATGCCCGCTTCAGACGCTCTTCATCGTGCCCTTCGGCAGCAGCGTCTGGACCGCCCCTTTCTGCACGACGATCTCGGTGTTGTCGGCGATCTCGAGGGTGACGTAGGCGTCGGCGACCTTCGTGATCTTGCCGACGACGCCGCCGGCGGTGACGACCTCGTTGCCCTTCTCCAGCATCGAGAGCAGCGCCTTGTGGTCCTTGGCGCGCTTCATCTGCGGCCGGATCAGGATGAACCAGAACACGACCAGCATCAGGACGAGCATCCCGATGTTCATGAATTCGCCGCCGGCGGGGGCGCCGGCCTGCGCGTAGGCGGGGCTGATGAGCACGGACGGCTCCATCGATGGTTGAAAGGAGGCGCGGAATTATACCCGCCGGCCGGCCGTGGCCGTCAGTCTTTCGCCGCCGCGAGGCGGGCCCGGTCGAGCGTGAACTGCGCGGCGTACTCGCCGAGCCGGCGGCCGGCGATCGCTTCGCGGAGCTCGCGGACGAGGGCCAGGTAGTAGAAGAGATTGTGGATGGTCGCGAGTCGCGCGCCGAGGATCTCGTTCGCGCGCTGCAGGTGGTGGAGGTAAGCGCGCGTGAAGTGCCGGCACGCGTAGCAGCCGCAGCCCTCGTCGACCGGGCGCGTGTCGCCGCGGTACCGGGCGTTGCGGAGCCGGAGATCGCCCCAGCGGGTGAAGAGCCAGCCGTTGCGGGCGTTGCGCGTCGGCAGCACGCAGTCGAACATGTCGATCCCCGCCTGCACGGCGGTGACGATGTCCTCCGGCGTCCCGACGCCCATCACGTAGCGTGGCCGGTCGGCCGGCAGCTGCGGCGCGGCGTGATGCAGGATGCGCAGCATGGCCTCCTTCGGCTCGCCCACCGCCAGCCCGCCGATCGCGTGGCCGTCGAAGCCCATGGCGGCGAGCGCGGCGAGCGATTCGTCGCGCAGCGGCTCGTAGACGCTGCCCTGGACGATGCCGAACAGGGCATTCCCGTTCGGCCGCGAGCGCTCCCATTCGCGCTTCGAGCGCTCGGCCCAGCGCAAGCTGAGGCGCATCGAGCCCGCCGCCTGCCGCTCGGTGGCGGGGAAGGGCGTGCACTCGTCGAACACCATCGCGATGTCCGAGTCGAGCGTGCGCTGGATGCGGATCGATTCCTCCGGCGTGAGCATCAGCCGGTCGCCGTTGATCGGCGAGGCGAACTTGACGCCTTCCTCGGTGATCTTGCGCAAGCCCCCCAGGCTGAACACCTGGAAGCCGCCCGAGTCGGTGAGGAGCGGGTGCTGCCAGCCCATGAAGCGGTGCAGGCCGCCGTGCGCGGCGATCACTTCCAGCCCCGGCCGGAGCCAGAGGTGGAAGGTGTTGCCCAGCACGATCTCCGCGCCGATCTCGACGAGCTCGGCCGGGCTCATCGCCTTCACCGTGCCGTACGTGCCGACCGGCATGAAGACCGGCGTCTCGACGACGCCGTGGACGAGCTCGAGCCGGCCGGTGCGCGCCGCGCCGTCGGTGTGGGTGACCGCGAATCTCACCGCGCGATTCTAAGCGCGGTCGATGAGCATCGCGTCGCCATAGCTGAAGAAGCGGTAGCGCTGCGCGATCGCGTGGCGGTACGCCGCGCGGATCGGCTCGATGCCGGCGAACGCCGACACCAGCATCAGCAGCGTCGATTTGGGGAGGTGGAAGTTGGTGATGAGGCGGTCGACGACGCGGAAGCGGAAGCCGGGGGTGATGAAGAGGCTGGTCTCGCGGGCGCCGGGGGTCAGGTCGCCCGCCTCGAGCGCACGCAGGCTCGTCGTGCCGACGGCGATCACTCGCCCGCCCCGTTCCCGGGCCGCTCGGGCCGCGTCGACCGTTGCCGCCGGGATCTCGAACCACTCGCCATGCATCCGGTGCTCGTCGATGTTCCGTGTGCGCACTGGCTGGAAGGTTCCGGCACCGACGTGGAGCGTGAGGAACGCGAGCGCCACGCCCCGAGCGCGCAGCGCGTCGAGCAGCGGCTCGTCGAAGTGCAACCCGGCCGTCGGCGCGGCGACGGCGCCCGGCGTCCGGGCGTAGACAGTCTGGTACCGGAGTTCGTCCTCGGCTTCGGCGGGATGCGTGATGTAGGGCGGGAGCGGCACGCTGCCGTGGCGTTCGAGCAGCTCGAGTACGGACGCCTCCCCCTCGAACCGCAGGCGAAACAGATCGGCTTCGCGGCTGAGCACCATCGCATCAACCGCGCCCGCGAGCCGGAGTCGCGCACCGGGACGCGGGGCATGGCTCGCGCTAATCTGCGCCAGGGCCTCG
>DATEDA010000065.1:0-19604 GCA_035286595.1 Burkholderiales bacterium
TTGTAGAACTCGTCGGAGCTCTTCACCGCGGACGAACCCTCGTCGGCCACGAACTGCGTCATCTCGATCCCATCCACTTTGGGCATGAGCTCGAGCTGCGCGGTGTGGGCGCTGGCAAGCGGGGCGGCGGCGGCAAAACCGATGGCGGTCAGCAGAACGGCAAGCTTCTTCATGGTGGTACTCCTTTCAGTAGAGTCGGTTGGTCTCAGCTGTCCTCCCTCCGGAAACCTTTCCAGCGAAGCGCTGATGGCGTGCATCGTCGCGCTTTCCGCGGGGGAAATCCGTGACCGGTGACGGCCCGATCTTGTGAACTGTTCACACGGGGCCGCCGATCGGACTAGGCCGGCTCCCCCAAACGGTCGAGGCACCCGGCGTATGATTTGCGTTGCATCGATGCGCCGGTGATATGGCAACGCGCCGCACCGCCGGAACCCGCTCGAAGCGCGCTCATGTCGCCCATGTCGAAGGCCGAGCCCATGCCCGCGAGCGGCGCCGAGACCGCGTGGCGGGAGTTCTGGAGCGCGCAGCTCGCCTCGCACCTCGCCGCGCTCTTCGACTCCGCCGATCCCGCAGCGCTCGCCGAGCTCCAGGCGGACGCCGAGTGGGTCTCGCTCCGCGGCGGCGACATCCTCTTCCGGCGCGGCGACCCGGGGAACGCGGCCTACACGGTCCTGAGCGGCCGCCTGCGAGTCATCGACGACACTGCGGGCGAGCGGGCGTTGAACGAGATCGGCGCCGGCGAGATCCTCGGCGAGATGGCGCTCCTCTCGGCGGAGCGGCGCTCGGCCACGGTCCTCGCCGTGCGCGATTCGCTGCTCGCGCGGCTCCCGGCGGCGGCCTTCCATCGCCTGATCGAGCGGCAGCCGGCCGCGCTGCGGCGAATCAGCGCGCTGCTGAGCGAACGATTGCGAAATCAGAGCGCGACCGCGGGGCGCGTGCGATCGGTGGTACGAACGCTTGCCGTCGTGCCCGCCGGTGCGGGGCCCGACGCCGCGGAGTTCACGCGGCGGCTTGCCGAAGCCCTCGCGCTGCGTGGCGCCACGCTCCACCTCGACGCCCGGCGCGTGGACCGCGCGCTCGAGGCTGACGGGATCGCGGGTTGCGCGGAGCATGACCCGGCGAGCCGCCGGCTCGTGCAATGGCTGAACGAGCAGGAGCTCGCGCACCGCTTCGTGATCTATGCGGCCGATCCGGTGCTCCCGAGCTGGACCGAGCGGGCCGTTCGCCAGGCCGATCACGTCGTGTTCGTCGCCAATGCCGCGGCGCGGCCGGAGCCCGGCGAGGCCGAGCGGGATCTCGCCGCGCGCTGGCGCAGTGCGCGCGCCCCGAGGCGCAGCCTCGTCCTCGTGCGCGATGCTGGTGCGCCCATGCCTCGCGACACGACGGCCTTCCTCGCGGCCCGGGAGGTCGACTGCCACTACCACGTCGGCATGGACCGGGCGGAGGACTTCGCTCGCCTCGCGCGCTGCCTCACCGGGGCGGGCATCGGGCTCGTGCTCGGCGGCGGCGGAGCGCGCGGCTTCGCACACCTCGGCGTGCTGCGCGCGCTCGCCGAGGCGGACGTTCCCATCGACTGGGTGGGCGGGACGAGCGTCGGCGCGATCATCGCCGCGCTCGTCGCACAGCGGCTCTCGCCCGGCGAGGCGCTCGCGCAGTGCAAGGAGAACTTTTCCTCGCTGAAAGATCCGACGCTTCCGGTCGTCGCCCTGCTTGCCGGCCGGCGGATCCGCGCCAAGCTCGAACGCGTATTCGGCACCACCGCAATCGAGGACCTGTTGCTCCCCTATCTGTGTCTTTCGACCAACCTCTCGCGCGCGGCGCAGGCCGTGCACGAGCGGGGGCCCCTGGTGCGCGCGATCCGCGCGAGCATCGCGCTGCCGGGCGTCTTGCCGCCGGTGAGCGTGGGCGAGGATCTGCACGTCGACGGCGGGCTCGTGAACAATCTCCCGATCGACGTGATGGCAGCGAAGCCGGAGATCGGCACGGTGCTCGCGGTCGACGTGAGCGCCGAGGTCGAGATGCGGGCGCCGTCGGATCGCGACCTCGAGGTGTCGGGGTGGCGCATGCTCTGGGAGAGGATCCACCCGGGGGCCGCGCGGAGCGAGATGCCCTCGATCATGAGCCTGCTCACGCGCAGCGCGCTGGTGGCGAGCGTCTACTGGACCCGCGAGCGGCGTGCGGCCGAGGCGGCGAGCCTGTACCTGCGCATTCCCATGGCCGATCTACGCCTGCTCGCGTTCGATCGGATCGACGAGATCGTCGCGCGCGGCTACGAGGCCACGCGCGGCGCGATCCGCGCCTGGGCGAGCAGCCGCCCTTGACGTCGCCAGGGCGCGGGCGCCGAGTCCTGCAGGCTAGTGGGGTTTCGTGATTGCGTAGTCGCCGGGGGCAAGGGCACCCGCGCGACAGAGCCGGTTGAGAAGCTGGTGGACGGCGACGAACGTCGGCGAGCCTTCGAGCCAGGCGTCGAACTGGCGGTCGAGGAACGGGTCGGGGCCGCCGTGGACGAAGGTCACGACCGAGCGGCCAGCCTTCAGGCCGAGCTCGGATGCGGCGGAGAAGAGGCGCTTCGCGGGGAACGTCTCCCGCACCAGGCGCTCGAGCTCGCGTGCTTCGATGATCTTCATTCCGCACTTCCTTTGCGGTTGCCGAGGTTGCTCAGCCATATCCACCCGGCGAGCAGCACGATGCCGATGCCCATGTAGTGCAGGATCACAGGGTCCATTTGCGGCCTCGTACGGGCAATGCGTTCAGCGCCGTGCTGTTCCGGGCGCAGCCTCCGCCGCAGCCAAGAGGAGGCATGCTGCGGCGAGGCCGCGCCCGTGCATCGACTCGTCCCCGCTTACGGGTTGTAGCGGTCGACTTGCTCGTAGTTCGTGCGCTCGGGGGTGATTTGCAGCGTCCCTTCCGACGCGACGCTCGGGCGCGACCAGAACGAGTCGGCGAAGACATCGTTGTTGTCCGCGAGCGCGACACCGGCTTGCGCCGAGGCGAGACCGAAAAGCACCACCGCGATCAGTTTGCGTTTCATGACAATCTCCTTGAGTTGGGGTTGAGGTTTTGCCGCGTGCCCGGGGCCGCGAGGCCTAGCGTTCATGCGCAGGGACAGCTTAGAGGTGGGAGCCGGGTCCGCTCTGCGAACCAAGGCGGACGCGCGGAGTGGAAAATTCACACGGGCCGGGAAGGGCGCGTGAAATCCTGCCGCCGGGCCGCGGACCCACGGCGGCCCGCGATCGTCAGCGGAGCGCGCCGGACCTTACTGCGAGGATGACCCGCCGGAGTAGCCCGGGTCGATCTGTCCCGCGTAGCACACCGGGGAGCTCAAGGCGTTCGGCTCGCCGGCAGGCGGCGCGCCGAGGAACTCGAGCCGCCCGCCGTCCCGGCGGTAGATCCCGCGCTCGGTGACGATCCAGTCCATCGGAATGTCGTGCGGTTGCGGATGGATCGTGTCGAGGTGGGCGCCCTCGTACGCGATCCCGATCACGACCGGCTTCGCCGCCATCGCCGCGAGCGTGCGGTCGAAGAACGCCCCGCCGTAGCCCAGCCGATAACCGGCGTCGTCGAACCCGGCCATCGGCAGCAGCACCGTGTCGGGCCGCACCTCCGCGCTCGCTTCCGGGTAGGGGATGTCGTACACGCCGTGCGCCAGCCGCACGCCCGGGTGCCACTCGCGAAAGACGAGCGGCGTGCGCGGCGCGACCACCACCGGCAGCGCGGTGGTCGCACCCCGCTCCCGCAGCCGCCGCGCGAGGAAGCGCGCGTCGTACTCGTTCTTGTAAGGCCAGCAAAACGCCACGGCCCCGCGCGCGAGATTGGGGAACCCGCGCTCCAAATGGCGGTCGATGGCCGCGCAATGTTGCAGGATTGTCAAACGATCGAGCGCGACTCGCTCGGCGAGGAGCCGGGCGCGCAGTTCCCGCCGCCAAGCCTTCACTTCGTCGGGTGTCATGGCGCTTTCCGGGGCGGGAACGAGCGCCCGAAACGGCGGATTCCCCGCCACCGTGTGCTATTCTTTGCGCGCTTGGTGAGCATCGTCCGCGCTATGGTACCCATGCCGCGCGCCTTTCGGGTTGCCGTGGCGCTCGTGCTCGCGGTGCCGCTCGCGGCCGCCGCCGCGCCGCGCGGAAAGACGTCGCAGGACGATCACTTCCTCGCCGCCCAGGAGGCGTTCGAGAAGGGCAAGGCCCCGCAACTCGCGAGCCATGCCGGCGCCCTCCGTGGTCACGTGCTCGAGCCGTATGTCGAATACTGGACCCTCCGGCTCGGGATCGACGACTTGCCCGCCCAGATCGCCCGCAGCTTCCTCGCGCACTACAACGGCACGCTGGTGGCCGAGCAGCTCCGCCGCGACTGGCTGAAGGCACTGGCGCGAAAGCAGGCGTGGGACGCGTTCGAAGCCGAGCTGCCGAGTGTCGTCAGCGACGATCCGGAGCTCGCGTGCCTCGCGCTGCAGGCGCGGTGGCGGCGCGGGGACGGGTCCGCGCTCGAGGAGTTCCGGCGCGTCTGGGCGAGCCCGCGCGACCTGCCCGAGGGCTGCCTCCCGATCGCCGAGGGCGAGATCGCGGGCGGCCGCCTGACCGCGGGGGACGTCTGGGGGCGCGCGCGGCTGCTGTTCGAGGCCGGGCAGTTCACCGGGACGAAGCGCCTGCTCGGCGCCCTGCCACCGGGCGAGGCGCCCGACGAGCGCGCGTTCGACTCGGTCCGGCGCGGGGCGCAGTCGTTCCTCGCGGGCGCCGACAAGCTCGACCTGAAAAAGCGGTCGAATCGCGAGCTCGTGCTGTTCGCGCTCGCGCGCACCGCGCGCGGCGACGCCGAGGTTGCCGCGACGCATTGGACGCGCAAGCTCCAGGACCGGTTCTCGCCCGAGGACCAGGGCTGGGCCTGGGGTCAGCTCGGCGCCCACGGCGCACGCCAGCATCACCCGCGGGCCCGCGAGTGGTTCGCCAACGCCAACGGGATCCAGCTCCGCGACGACCAGCTCGAGTGGCGGGTGCGCGCGGCGCTGCGCGAGGGCGACTGGCGGGAGGTGCGCGCGGCGATCGAGCAGATGACGCCACTCGGCCGGAACGAGCCCGCGTGGCTCTACTGGCACGGCCGCGCGCGCGGCGCCCTGGGGCAGCCCGAGGAAGCGCAGATCCTGCTCGCCCGCGTCGCCGGCGAGCATCACTTCTACGGCAAGCTCGCGCTCGAGGAGCTCGGCCGTTCGCTCGCCATCCCGCCGCGCGGCTACACGCCCACGGCGTCCGACCTCGCCGAGGCGGCGGGCAACCCGGGCTTGCAGCGCGCAGTGGCGCTGCTGCGCCTCGGCCTGCGGATGGAGGGCATCCAGGAGTGGAACTGGACCGTGCGCGGCATGGACGACCGGCAGCTCCTCGCCGCGGCCGAGTTCGCCCGCTCGAACGAGATCTGGGACCGCGCAATCTTCACCGCCAACCAGACGGTGGGCTTGCACGACTTCAGCGTCCGGTTTCCCGCGCCGTACCGCGCCGTGTTCAGCGAGCAGGCGCGCTCGCAGGGGCTCGACGAGGCGTGGGTACTCGGGCTGGTGCGGCAGGAGAGCCGGTTCAGCGCCACCGCCAAGTCCCCGTCCGGCGCGTCCGGCCTCATGCAGCTGATGCCGCGGACCGCGCGGTGGGTCGCGCAGCGTCTCGGCATGAAGGGCTTCTCGCTCGCGCAGGTCAACGACATCGACGTCAACATCGCGCTCGGCACGAGCTATCTCAGGTACGTGCTCGACTCGGTCGACGGTCATCCGGTGCTCGCCGCGGCGGCGTACAACGCCGGCCCCGGCCGCGCGCGCAAGTGGAAGGCCGACCGCGCGCTCGAAGGCGCGATCTACGCCGAGACCATCCCGTTCGGCGAGACGCGCGAGTACGTGAAGCGGGTGATGAGCAACACCGTGTACTACGCCGCCCTGTATGGCGGCGACGCGAGGTCGCTCAAGGTGCGCCTCGGCGTCGTCCCGTCGCGCCGCTCCGGCGAGGGCTACGAGGCGACGATCACGGGCTACGCGACGGTAGAATAGCCCCCGCACTCCCCTCCCCGGATGAGGAGGGGTGGCTCGCGAAGCGAGCCGGGGTGGTGCGTCCTCACTGGATCTCAAACCTTCTTCGCCATGGCCAGGATCTGTGTCCTCGGCGGCTCCGGTTTCATCGGCCGCCACATCGTCGAGAAGCTCGTCGAGCGCGGCGACTTCGTCGTCGTCCCGTCGCGCCGGCGCGAGCGCGCCAAGCACCTGATCACCCTGCCCACGGTCCAGGTGGTGCAGGCCGACGTCCACGATCCCGCGGCGCTCCGGCGCCTCGTCGCGGGTTGCGACGCGGTGCTCAACCTGGTCGGTGTGCTGCAAAGCCGCAACGGAGATCCCTACGGGCCCGACTTCGCGCGCGCACACGTCGAGTTGCCGCGGAAGGCGATTGCCGCGTGCCTCGGGGCGCGGGTGCCGAGGCTCCTGCACATGAGCGCGCTCAAGGCGGCGCCCGACGGTCCGAGCCAGTACCTGCGCTCGAAAGCCGACGGCGAGGCGGCGATCATCGCGGCGCGGAACGACCTCGCGACCACCGTGTTCCGGCCCTCGGTCGTGTTCGGACCCGAGGACCGCTTCCTCAACCTGTTCGCGAAGCTGCAGCGGTGGCTGCCGGTCGTCTTCCTGGGGTCCCCGGACGCGAAGTTCCAGCCGGTCTACGTCGGCGACGTGGCGCAGGCCTTCGTCGCGAGCCTCGACGAGGACGAAGCCGTCGGCCGTGCGTACGACCTCGTCGGTCCGATGGTCTACAGCTTGCGCGAGCTGGTGGAATACGCCGGCCGCCTCTCCGGTCATCCCCGGCCGATCGTCGGGTTGGGCCCGCGCCTCGCCTACTGGCAGGCGTGGGCGATGGAGCTCGCGCCGGGGAAGCTCCTGAGCCGCGACAACTTCTATTCCATGAAGATCGACAGCGTCTCGGACGCGTCGCTGCCGTTCGGCATCCACCCGACCCCGCTCGAAGCGGTCGCACCGGTCTATCTCAAGGGGATCTATCCGCGCTCGCGCTATAGCGTGTTCCGCTACTACGCCGGCCGGAAGACGCGCGAAGTATGACCAAGCCGACGCTCGTGATCGGCAACAAGAACTACGCGTCCTGGTCGCTGCGGGGCTGGCTGCTGCTGCGCGGTTTCGGCGTCGACTTCGACGAGGTGCAGCTGAAGTTCCACACCCAGGGCTGGCGCGAGAACATCGGCCGCTGGTCGCCGTCGGGACTGGTGCCGGTCCTGTGGCTCGACGGCGAGCCAGTCTGGGACACGCTGGCGATCGCCGAGACGGTCGCCGAGCGCTGGCCGGAGAAGCAGGTCTGGCCCCGCGAGGCGCGCGCCCGCGCGGCTGCGCGCTCGATCTCGGCGGAGGTGCACGCCGGCTTCCACGCGCTCCGCGAGGCGATGCCGATGAACATCCGCGGCTCGTATCCGGGCCGGGGCCTGAGCCCGGAGGTCGCGAAGGACATCGACCGCATCGTCGCGAGCTGGACGATGTGCCGCGAGCGCTTCGGTCAGGGCGGCGCGCTGCTCTTCGGTGCGTTCACCGCTGCCGACGCCTTCTATGCGCCGGTGGCGACGCGCTTCGTGACCTACGGGGTTCGCTTGCCCGATGTCGCCAGAGCGTACGTCGACGCGGTGCTCGCGTTGCCGGCCCTCCAGGAGTGGAGCGCGGCGGCACGGGCCGAGCGCGAGGTCATCGCCGCGGAAGAGCCGTACGCGCACCGCTACCTGTGAAGCGGCAAGAGGTTGTTTCCGGACCGAGCCAAGGGACTGATCGGCGCGAGGCCGCCGATGCCTTGGTCTAGCCCGCCGCCATGAAGGTCTACCAGGTCGGCGGCGCGGTCCGCGACGAGCTGCTCGGGCTACCCGTCAAGGACCGCGACCACGTCGTGGTCGGCGCGACGCCCGAGGAGCTGGAGCGCCTCGGGTTCAAGCCGGTCGGCAAAGACTTCCCGGTCTTCCTGCATCCGACGACGCACGAGGAGTATGCGCTCGCACGCACCGAGCGCAAGACCGGCCGCGGCTACAAGGGCTTTACCGTCTACGCCGCCCCCGATGTCACGCTCGAGGACGATCTCGCGCGCCGCGACCTCACCATCAATGCCATCGCGAAGGACGACCAGGGCAACCTCCTCGACCCGTTCGGCGGTGCCGCGGACTTGAAGGCGGGGGTGCTGCGCCACGTGAGCCCCGCGTTCGTCGAGGATCCGGTGCGCGTGCTCCGCGTCGCGCGGTTCGCCGCGCGGTTCGGCTTCCGCCCCGCGCCGGAGACGCTGGCGCTCATGCGCGAGATGGTTGCGAACGGCGAGGTCGACGCGCTCGTGCCGGAGCGGGTGTGGCAGGAGTTCGCCAAGGGGCTCATGGAAGCGGCGCCGCGCCGGATGCTCGAGACGCTCGCCGAGTGCGACGCGCTGCCCCGGGCGCTGCCCGAGTGGTCACACCTCGACGCCCAGCGGGCGCTCGCCGCGCTCGACCATGCCGCAACGCGCGGCCTCGCGCTCGCCGTCCGCTACGCGGCGCTCTTCGCCGGCGGTCCGGTCGAAGCGGCGGAAAGCGCCGCCGCGCGGCTGCGGGCGCCCATCGAATGCCGCGACCTCGCGGTGCTCGCGGCGCGCTGGTCGGCAACCGTGCGCGAGGCGCGCCGGCTCGGCGCGGACGCGCTCGTCGAGCTCTTCGAGCGGGCCGACGCTTTCCGGCGGCCGGATCGCTTCGCGGAGCTCGTCGATGCGTGCGAGTGCGATGCCGCCGCCGTGGGGGGCGCCGACCCGCAGCGGCTCCCGAGCCTCCGCCGTGCGCTCGCTGCCGCGCAGGGGGTCGATGGCGGCGCGATCTCGCAGGCGAACCCGAAGGATGTCGCCGCGGCGATTCGCGCCGCGCGCGTGGCAGCGGTCGCGAACGCGCTCGCCGCGCGGCGGTGACGCGGCCGCCCGCGCTAGAATCGGCGCGTTGTCGGTCATGCTTCCTTCCGTGAAGTCCGCCGTCGCCCGGCTCGGGCACGGCCTCCGCTGCAACCTCGTCGCCGGCGTCCGCCTTGCCGCGTTCGTCCCGGTGGGGCCGCTCGACTATCGCGTCTCGCCGGTCGACTTCACGGTGCTGCTCGGGTTCGGCGCCCTGCTCGCCGCAGCGGGCAGTTTCGTGCGCGGCGGCCTGCCGGGCAGCTTCGACTTCGGGGCGATCCCGGTCCTGCTCGCCGACATCCCGCTGGTCCTCCTCGCGTGCGTGGTCGTCGCGGGGATTCTGGGTCGGCGCGAACTCGTGCTCGGGCTCGGCACGGCGCTGTTCGCCTCCGACCCGCTGTTCGAGGTCGCGGGCACGGCGCTCATGTTCGCGTTCGACTGGCTCTCGCCCGGGGTCGGAACGGCGCTCGGCTACGCGTTTCTTGCCTGGGGATTCGCGACGATGGTGCGGGCGCTCCTCGTTTTCGGCGGTTGGCGCGGCGTGCGGACGGCGGCGGCCGGAGCCGTCCTCGCGTGCCTGTTCGCGGCCTTCGTCCTGGTCATGCCGCGCACCGAGCTCTGGGTGCCCTACGCGCCGGACACCGCCGTCGCCGAGCCGTCGATTGCCGACGAGCCGCTCTTCCACCGGCAGCAGCGGCTCCTCGACGACGTGATCGGCGACCTCGCGCCCGAGCGCCCGGGCGTGGAGGATCTCTATTTCGTCGGCGTCGCGCCGTACTCGCCGCAGGACGTGTTCGCGCGCGAGCTCGCCGCCGTGCGGAAGCTCTTCGACGAGCGGTTCGGCACCGCCGGCCGCTCGATTGCGCTCGTGAACAGCCCGGCCACGCTCGGGGACACCCCGATCGCCACCGCGACCAACCTGCGCGCCGTGCTGGAGCGGCTCGGGCGCGTGATGAATCCCGAGGAGGACGTGCTGTTCCTCTTCATCACCTCGCACGGCGATCGGCGGCACGAGCTCGCGTTCGAGCTGCCGCCGCTGCAGCTCGCGCAGCTCACGCCCACCGCGCTCGCGCGCATGCTGGGGGACTCGGGGATCAAGTGGAAGGTGCTGGTCGTCTCGGCGTGCTACTCGGGCGGGTTCGTCGAGCCGCTGAAGGACGCGAACACCGTCGTCATCACCGCCGCCGACGCCAGGAGCTCGTCGTTCGGCTGCGAGTCGGGGCGCGACTTCACCTATTTCGGGCGCGCCTACTTCGACGACGCGCTGGCGCGGACGTTCTCGTTCACCGAGGCGTTCGAGGCGGCGAAGCGGACGGTGACCGAGCAGGAGCGCGCCGAGCGCCTCGCGCCGTCGAGCCCGCAGATCTTCATCGGCAACGCGATGCGCCAGAAGCTCCTCTCGCTCGAGCGGCGGCTCGCGATGCCGCGTTAGGCGAAGAGTCAACGCCGCCCGGCGGCGGCGCGTTGCAGCGGCTGTATGAAGCGGTTTGGTTCCACCCTCGCGCTCGGCGTCCTCGCCGCGGCGCCCTTCGCCGTGGCGGCGCAGCAAGGACGGTTCGCCGCGGCCGACGCCGACCGCAACGGCGTGCTTTCGCGCGCCGAAGTGGAACGCAGCCTGCCGCGTCTCGCGCCGCGCTTCGACGAGCTCGACCGCAACCGCGACGGCAACCTCTCTCCGGAAGAGCTGCGGGCGCGGGCCGGGGCGGGCGGCGGTGGCGCGGGCGAGGGCGGGTTCGCGGAGCACTTCCGCCGCGCCGACGCCGACGGCGACGGCGGGCTCACGCGAGCCGAGGCGGAGAAGGCGCTGCCGCGCCTGGGGGCGAAGTTCGACCGGATCGACGCCAACCACGACGCGCGGCTGACCTCGGACGAGCTGCGCCGCTACTTCGACGCCAGGCGGGCCGCCCGGGGCAAGCCTGGTGAGAAGGCGCCGTGAGGAAGAGGTCTAGAGAAGCCGCGCGAGCAGCGTCAGCGCAACGGACAGCAGGATCGTCGTCGTGAACGGCAGCGAGTAGTCGCGCCCCTTCACCCGCACCGACACGTCACCGGGCAGTCGCCCGAGCCCGAACCGCGCGAGCCACGGCGAGAGTGCCGTGAGCACCACCAGTGCGACGAGCAGCGTGACGATCCACTTGAGCATGGGCAAACTCGCGCGACGATTCCCCCCGGATTGTATAGACTCGCGCGCTCAGCGAAAGCCGAAGGACGCGCATGATCGAGCTCTACACTTGGGGAACTCCGAATGGGCGCAAGGCCTCCATCATGCTCGAGGAGGTCGGGCTGCCCTACAACGTCCACCGCATCGACATCGGCAAGGACGATCAGTTCAAGCCGGAATACGTTGCGCTCAATCCGTACAGCAAGATTCCGGCGATCATCGATCCCGACGGCCCCGACGGCGAGCCGCTGAAGCTCTTCGAGTCCGGCGCGATTCTCGTCTACCTCGCCGAGAAGACCGGCAAGCTGCTGCCCGCCGCGCCGCGCCGCAAGTACATCACCCTGCAATGGGTCATGTTCCAGATGGGAGCCGTCGGGCCGTTCTTCGGCCAGGTGCACCATTTCCTGCGGGCGGCGAAGGTGGAGGTTCCCTACGCCATCGAGCGCTACACCAAGGAGAAGGATCGCATCTACGGCGTCCTCGACCGGCGCCTCGGCGAGGCGGCCTATCTCGCCGGCGACGAGTACACGATCGCGGACATCGCGACCTACCCCTGGGTCGCACGCCACGAGTGGCACAAGACCGACCTCAATACTCTCCCCAGCGTGAAGCGGTGGTTCGACACGGTCGGCGCGCGGCCGGCGGTGAAGCGCGGCATGGCGGTCCCGGGCTAGCGCCGCGGGTTTCCGCGCCAGCGGCTCGCAATGCCCGAAGTCCTTCGCTCCGGTGTCCTGGGGGAGCTCGAGATCCTCGAGTGCCGGCCGGAGATCGGGACGACGCGGCCGGCCCTGCTGTTCGTCCACGGCGCGTTCGCGGGGGCCTGGATCTGGGCGGAGCACTTTCTCCCGCACTTCGCGGCCCGGGGCTTCCCCGCGTACGCGCTCAGCCTGCGCGGGCACGGCGCGAGCCACGGTCGCGACGGGCTCGCCTGGCACAGCCTGACCGACTACGTCGACGACCTCGAGACGGCGATCGACGCGCTCGCCGAAGCCCCCGTGCTCGTCGGCCACTCGATGGGCGCGGTGGTGGTGATGAAGTACCTCGAGCGCGCGCACGCCCCGGCGGCCGCGCTGCTCGCGCCCGTGCCGCCCCATGGCCTGCTTCCCGCGTCGTTCACGCTCGCGCTGTCGCAGCCGGGCCTGTTCGCCGAGCTGAACGCGCTGCTCGGGAGCGGCGAGGCGTCGCTCGAGGCGCTGCACAAGGCGCTCTTCGCCGGACCGATGCCCGCGGAGAAGCTGCTTGCCTACCAGCGGCGCTTCCAGAGCGAATCACCGCGGGCGATCTGGGACCTGACGCTCTTCGATCTCCCGCAGCCCTGGCGGATGCGTCGTCCGCCGATGCTCGTGCTCCTCGCCGAGCGCGACGCGCTGTTCCCGCTCGGCCAGTCGCGGACCGCTTTCGCGGCGGTCGGCTTGCGGACCGAAGTGCTCGAGGAGCTCGGGCACGCGGTCATGCTCGAGCCGGGCTGGCAGCGCGCCGCGGATCGGCTGATCCACTGGCTCACCGGCGTCGAGTAGCGCCGGGTTTCCCTTGCGTCGCGCCGGGCGTGGCCGACCGGCCGACCACTCCCCCCTCTTTTGGCCGATTTCCCGTGGAACACTTCACGCGGAAACTGAGCGCCGTGAATGCGTCACCGCGGCGGCGCCGATAGTCACCTCCTGCGCCGCGACCGGGCGTCTAGGCTCCGAATCGAACGGGCCTGACGGCTCGAGGAGGAATCGCCATGGGATCGCTCAGGCTGGTGCTCGATGTAGTGTTCGCCGTGGGGGGCGTGGCCGCCTTCGGCTTCCTCGCGTTCGGCGCGTGGCTCGTCTTCAAGCATTCGACCGGGTTTGTTCCCGAGGGACAGGGCCGGTTCGAGAACCGGCACCGCCGGCGCGCGCGGCGGGAGCCGCGCATCGGCGTCGACAAGGGAAAGCTCGTCTAAAGCCCGCGCGGCGGCGTCTCACCCCCGCCGCGCGTACTTCTGCAGGAACCAGAGGATCTCGTCGACGCGGAGCTGCGGCTCGCGCGGGTCGGGCTGATTGCCGACCACGCGGTTCATCCACGCCATGTTCTCCTCCATCCGGGCGACGACCGCGGGCCACTCCTTGGCGGTGTAGCGGCGCGGGTCGGGCAGCACGTGGCACTGGCCGCAGGCGAGCTTGAACGACTGCCCCGACGGCCGCTCGAGCTCGGGGTACCGCCTCGGATCGATCGCGCGCTGGCCGTGGCGCCTCAGGTAGGCGACGAGGAGCTTTTCCTCTTCGTCGCTCGGCGCGCGCACGCCGGCCATCATCTCCGTCATCAGCTCGCCCAGGTTGCCGTTGCCTCGCATGCGGATCACCATGCGATCGACGATGCCGGGCCATTTCTCGGAATTGTGCATCGCCGGGTTGGGCAGGTTGTGGCACTGGACGCAGTACTGGACCACGAGCTCCGCGCCGCGCGAGCCCGGCTGCGGGAGCTGCGCGGGCTCGAACGTCGGCGGCAGGATGCGCTCGAGCAGCGGCCCGTGCGGGCTGTCGGCCCAGCGCTTGCGCGCCTCCTCGACCGCGCGCTCGTAATCGGCGACCGGCGCCGCGATCGCGGCGAGCGCGACGAGCATCGCGGCGAGGAGCCATACGCGCGGCAAGTGCATGAACAATTATAACGATGGGCCCCGGTCGCGCCGCGAAGCAAGTCCGCACAGGCTGGCCCCGCGCCCCGATAACGGCACGCCTCAGAGCGCGTGCCGCCGATCGCCGGACCTGAAGGCCACGAGGTCGTCGGCGACGCCGCGGCCGAACGCGATCGCCTTGAAGAGCTCGCCCATCTCGGAGGGGCTCGTCAGTTTGTTCGCGGCGGCGGCAAGCGGGAGATACCGCTTCGCATCCTCCGGCGAAACGCGGCTCAGGAGCTCCGTCAGGCCGCAGTTGATCAGGAACTGCGCCTGGGTCGCGTAGCCGAGGAGGTTCGCCCCCGCGCCGCGCGCGCCCTCCGCGACCGCGGTGAAGTCGACGTGCGCGGTGATGTCCTGCAGTCCCGGAAGGAAGAACGGATCGGCGTGCGCGCGATGGCGGTAGTGGCACATCAAGGTGCCTGCGCGCCGCTGCGGATGATAGTACTCGCGGCGCGGGAAGCCGTAGTCCACGAACAGCGCAACGCCGCGCTCCAGGGTCTGCGCCAGGCTCGCGACGAACGCGCGCGCCACGAGCCCGATCTCGGTGGTGTAGCCGTCCGGGAGATCGAGCTCGCGCGCGGCTGCGGCGAGGGCGCCGGTCGCGGGCCGGTGCGCCCATTCGAGCGCGCCATCGCGCCCGATGGCGACGCCCGCTTCCTCGACCGCGCCGGCGCGCGCGCGCACGACGTGCACCGGCATCGCGTCGAGCACCTCGTTCCCGATGACGAACCCCGCGAACGCGGGCGGCAGGCCGTTCAGCCACGCGATGCGCTCCATCAGGTGCGGCACGCGGGCGGCGAGCGTGTCGCGGCTCCGCGCCCGCAGCTCGGGCGAGAGCTCGAGGATCAGATAGCGCGCCGGCAGCGCGCCGAGGCGCTCGAGCTCCTCGAGGAGCGACGCGGCGAGCGCTCCGGAGCCGGCGCCGATCTCGAGGATCTCCTCGCCGGCCGCCGCGAGCGCCTCGGCCGCGGCGCGGGCGACCGCATGGCCGAAGAGCGGCGCGAGCTCCGGCGCGGTCGTGAAGTCGCCGTCGGCGCCGAGCTTGCGGCTGCCGGCCATGTAGTAGCCGAGCCCCGGCGCGTAGAGCGCGAGCTCCATGTAGCGCGAGAAGCCGATCCAGCCGCCCGCGCGCTCGATGTCGGCGCGGATGTGAGCGGCGACCTGCGCGCTGTGCGCGCGGGCTGCTGCGGACGGCTCGGGAAGGCTCATGGTGGGGCGTGCGGGGGGAAATGGTGCGCGCATCGAGTAGAATCTGCAACGCAAAAGAGCTCCAACGGCATCCGGCTCGACGCGCGGGCGGGAGGCGAGAAGCGTGGCCGAGGCAATCCTCAGCGGGAAGGTCGTTCTGATCACCGGCGGCGCGAAGCGCGTCGGCGCGGCGATCGCGCGCCGGCTGCACGCGTCGGGCGCGAGCCTGATGCTTCACTATCACTCGGCGAAATCCGATGCCGTCGAGCTGCAGCGCGCGCTGAACGCCGTGCGCGCGAACTCGGCGGCGACCGTCCAGGCGAACCTGCTCAATGCCGCCGAGCTGCCCGAGCTCGTGCGCACGACCGCCACGCGCTTCGGCCGCCTGGACGTGCTCGTCAACAACGCGTCGAGCTTTCACGCGACCCCGCTCGGCGAGATCAAGATCGCCGACTGGGACGACCTGATCGGCACCAACCTCAAGGCGCCCCTGTTCCTGTCGCAGGCCGCCGCGCCGCACCTGAAGGCCGCGGGCGGCTGCATCGTGAACATCGCCGACATCCACGCCGACCGGCCGCTGAAGCGCTACGTCGTCTACAGCGTCGCGAAGGCCGGGCTCGTCGGCCTGACGAAATCGCTCGCGCGCGAGCTCGGTCCCGAGGTGCGGGTGAACGCCGTCGCACCCGGCCCGGTGATGTGGCCGGAAGACGAGTCGTTCGACGAGCTCGCGCGGCAGCGCGTGATCTCGCACACGCTGCTCAAGCGCGCCGGGGAGCCGGAGGACATCGCGAACGCGGTGCACTACCTCGTCGCCGAGGCGCCGTACGTCACCGGGCAGGTGCTCACGGTGGACGGCGGGCGCAGCGTGAATCTGTGAGGGCGCCGGCTCTGGGATAATCCCGCGCTCCGCATCGAGCCGTCGTCCGATGAACGCACCCACCGCCAGGCAAGCTCACAAGACCGCCTACGAGGCCAACAAGCTCGAGAAGCGGCTGCGCCGCCTCGTCGGCCAGGCGATCGCCGACTTCGGAATGATCACCGCCTCCGACCGGGTCATGGTGTGCCTGTCGGGCGGCAAGGACAGCTACGGTCTGCTCGACATCCTGCTGAAGCTGCGCGACGCCGCGCCGCTCGACTTCGAGATCGTCGCGGTCCACCTCGACCAGCGGCATCCGGGCTATCCGGAGCGCGTGCTGCCCGAGTACCTCTCCCGCCTCGGCGTGCCCTATCGGATCGAGCAGCAGGACACCTACTCGGTGGTGAAGCGGGTGGTGCCCGAGGGCAAGACGATGTGCGGACTGTGCTCGCGCCTGCGACGGGGCGTGCTCTATCGCATCGCGGGCGAACTGGGCGCGACCAAGATCGCGCTCGGCCACCACCGGGACGACATCCTCGAGACCTTTTTCCTGAACCTCTTCTTCGGCGGGACGCTGAAGGCGATGCCGCCGAAGCTCGCCTCCGACGACGGCCGGCACGTGGTGATCCGCCCGCTCGCGTACGTGCCGGAGGAGGACCTGGCGGCGTACGCCGGGTGGCGCGGGTTCCCGATCATTCCGTGCAACCTCTGCGGGTCGCAGGAGAACCTCCAGCGCGCCCAGGCGAAGGCGATGTTACTGGAGTGGGAGCGGCGATTCCCCGGGCGGGTCGAAAGCATTTTCGGGGCGCTAACGAACGTCGTCCCCTCCCACCTGCTCGACCGGGGTCTCTTCGACTTTGGCGCGGTCACTGCCCCATCGAGCGGGCATTCCGTTGATTCAGAAGAGAATTTCTCGGAGTTCGCCACCGTTCGGGCAGCGCTTGATGCGCCTGCGTCCTAGCCGGAACATCAAGGCGAGTTTGTCAAACTGAGTTTGCCATGGCAGACTCGGCGGCATGAATTGCGCCGAGCGCCTCGTCACGCTCTTCGGCAGCCAGGCCGAGGTCGCCCGACGCTTCCGGCTCGATCGTGCCGTCGTCAACAACTGGGTGAAGTCGGGCTACGTCCCGGCGCGCTGGGCGATGGAGATCGAGCGCATCACCAGCGGCCGCATCGCCGCGGCCGAGATCCTGAACGAGGCTGCCGCGAAGCGACCCGTCCGCGTGAAATCGCGGCCCGAAGGCGCGTTCTTCGGGTCGCCCATTCCAGGGAGCGACACCATGAACGACTTTGCCCCCGCGAAACGCATCTTCTCGTTCCATCCCCCGCAGCGAACGCTCATGGGGCCCGGCCCGACCGAGATCCATCCGCGGGTGCTCACGACGATGAGCCAGCCGGCGATCGGCTACCTCGACCCGGTGTTCGTCGAGATGATGGAGGAGCTCAAGCAGCTCCTGCGCTACGCGTACCAGACCGCGAACCCGCTGACGTTCCCGCTCTCCGGGCCGGGCTCGGTGGGGATGGAGTATTGCTTCGTCAACATGGTGGCGCCCGGCAACAAGGTCGTCGTCTGCCGCAACGGCGTGTTTGGCGGCCGCATGCTCGAGAACGTCGAGCGCTGCGGCGCCGTCCCGATCATCGTCGACGACGAGTGGGGCGCACCGGTCGACCCGAACAAGGTCGAGGACGCATTGAAGAAGCATCCCGACGTGCGCGTCGTCGCGTTCGTGCACGCCGAGACCTCGACCGGCGTGCAGTCGGACGCGAAGCTCCTCACCGAGATCGCGCACAAGCACGACGCCCTGGTGATCGTCGACGCGGTGACCTCGCTCGGCGGCTCGCCGGTGAAGGTGGACGAGTGGGGCATCGACGCGATCTACTCGGCGAGCCAGAAGTGCCTCTCGTGCACCCCCGGGCTCTCGCCGGTGTCGTTCTCCGATCGGGTCGTCGACCACGTGAAGTCGCGCAAGGACAAGATCCACAGCTGGTTCATGGACATGAACCTGCTGCTCGGCTACTGGAACGCGAGCACCCGCACCTATCACCACACCGCGCCGACCAACTCGCTCTTCGCCCTGCACGAGGCGCTACTGCTGATCCGCGAGGAGGGACTCGAGGCCTCGTGGGCGCGCCATCAGCGGCATCACGCCGCGCTCCGCGCGGGCCTCGAAGCGATGGGGCTTCAGTTCCTCGTCAAGGAGGCGCACCGCCTGCCGCAGATGAACGCGGTGCTGTGTCCGGAGGGCGTCGACGAAGCCGAGGTCCGGAAGACGCTGCTCGAAGAGTTCAGCCTCGAGATCGGCGCGGGGCTCGGGCCGCTCAAGGGCAAGATCTGGCGGTTCGGCATCATGGGCTACTCGTGCCGGCCCGACAACGTGATGCTGTGCCTTGCCGCGCTCGGCTCGGTGCTCTCCGACATGGGGCTGCCGGTCCACGTCGGCGACGCCGAAGCGGCGGCGCACCAGGCCTACGCGTCGATGCACGCGAAGGCCGCGCAGCAGAAGAGCCGCAAAGAGCGCGCCGCGGCGTAGGGGCCGGACGGGACGCTGCTGGGGCGCGAGGTGGAACCGGCCCGCGTCCTCGCCGTCCTCTTCGCCGACGTGAGCGGCAGCACGTCGCTCTATGAGACGCTCGGCGACCGCGCCGCGCTCGCGGCGGTGGAGTCCGTTCTGAACCTGCTGAAGCGGGCCGTCGCAGTCCAGGAGGGCCGAGTCGTCAAGACGATCGGCGACGAAGTCATGGCGGTCTTCGAATCCGCCGATACGGCGCTGCAGGCCGCGGTGGACATGCAGACCCAGGTGTCGGAGCTGCCAGCGGTCGGCGACGTCCGGCTGGGCATCCGCGTCGGCTTTCACGCCGGGCCGGTGCTGGAGGAGCGCGGCGACGTCTTCGGCGACGCGGTGAACACCGCGGCGCGGCTGGCCGGCCTTGCGAACGCGGGACAGATCATCACGAGCGGGCCGACGGTCGACGCGCTGTCGCCGCTGCTTCGCGACAGCACGCGCGATCTGGATGCGTTACCCGTCCGGGGGAAGCACGACGAGATCCGCGTGTTCGAGGTGCTGTGGCAGGACGTGGGCACCATCACGTTCATGGCGCCGCGGGGCGCCCGGTCCGCGGCGGAGCCGGTGCTGCGCATCGAGCACGGCGGGCGCGCGATCCGGATGGAGTCCGGCATCGGCCGGATCATGTTCGGGCGCGACCAGTCGAACGACGTCGTCATCGCCGACAAGATGGCCTCGCGCGTCCACGGCCGGATCGAGCGCCGGCGCGACAAGTTCTACTACGTCGACCTGAGCAGCAACGGCACGTACGTGACCAATGAAGGCGACGTGGAGCTCCTCATCCGGCGCGACCAGCTGATGCTCCGCGGCCGCGGCCGCATCAGCTTCGGCCACTCGTCGGCCGACGCGGATGCCGAGCTGGTGACGTTCAGCTGCGAGTGATCACTTGATGCCGACCGTGCGCGCGTAGCGCTCCGCGACCTGCGGCTGCGCGGCATAGCGGTCGAGCTTCGTGCCGGTCACGCGCTCGAGCGCGTCGAGCCGCTCGTTCGGCGGCGGATGGGTCTGGAACAGGAGCTCCAGCGCCGAGTCCTGCGGCATCGTGTTCAGGAGCTGCAGGACCGCGGGCAGCCCGAACGGGTCGTAGCCGGCGCGCGCCGCGATCACCACGCCCATGCGATCGGCCTCGAACTCATCGTCCTTGTCCAGGCCGCGGAGCATGACCTCCTTGATCCCGCTCAGCAGCTGCTGGCCGGCGGCCGAGCCGACCGGACTGCGCGAGCGCTGGCTGAGATACTCGCCGGCGACGTTCGCTCCGACCTTCGCCCAGGCGCCCTTCTGGATCGCC
>DATEDA010000066.1:0-24111 GCA_035286595.1 Burkholderiales bacterium
AGTGTTGATCGTGATCCCGCGCGCCTTCTCCTCCGGCGCGTTGTCGATCTGCTCGTAGTTGCGCGCCTCGCCCCCGTACTTCTTCGCCAGAATGTGCGTCATCGCCGCCGTCAGCGTCGTCTTGCCGTGATCGACGTGCCCAATCGTGCCCACATTCACGTGCGGCTTGGTGCGCTCGAATTTGCTCTTTGACATGTCTCGACTACCTTCGGGTCCTGGTCACCAAATCGAGGTCACTACGGTTGCGACTGGCTGGTGCCGATGAAGCGGATTGAACGCTTGACCTCTCCCTTACCAAGGGAGTGCTCTACCACTGAGCTACATCGGCGAAATCCGTCCGGCTCCGGTCGATTCCTCACCCGCCGCGGCGCGAACCGGCGCATGGAGCGGGTGAAGGGAATCGAACCCTCGTCATAAGCTTGGAAGGCTTCTGCTCTACCATTGAGCTACACCCGCTCATTTCCCTCACCTTCCGGGACCCGCCTTGGGCCGAGCGCGCATGAAGACTTCAATCAGACTTCAATCGCGGGGCATGCCTGGTGGAGGGGGTAGGATTCGAACCTACGTAGGCGCATGGCCAACAGATTTACAGTCTGCCCCCTTTAGCCGCTCGGGCACCCCTCCGAACGAAGCGCAAAATTATGGGGGATTTTCCCTGACGTGTCAAACGTCTAGGGGCGGCGCCGACGGGCCGTGGCGGTGGTTCCCGCCCTCCCCGACCCGCGGTTGGGCCCCAGGTGCCCCGGCCGTTAGAATTCCCCCCTCGTCCGGCCCGGCTGCCGCCCCGGCCAACCGAATTCCCGACCCGGAGCTCCGCCAATGACCAAAGCGTTCGCCTCCCAGGCTGATCTCGCCGAGAAGCAGGTCACCTTCACCCGGCTTTCCGAGAACGCCTACGCGTATACCACCGAAGGCGACCCGAACTCGGGCGTGGTCGTGGGCGACGACGCGGTCATGGTCGTCGACGCCCAGGCGACCCCGGCGATGGCAAAGGACGTGATCCGCCATATCCGCACGGTCACGGACAAGCCGATCAAGTACGTCGTGCTCTCGCATTACCACGCCGTGCGGGTGCTCGGCGCCTCGGGGTACGGCGCCCGCGAGATCATCGCGAGCCAGACCACCTACGAGATGATCAAGGAGCGCGGCAAGGAGGACATGGACTCGGAGATCGGCCGGTTCCCGCGGCTCTTCCGCGGGGCCGAGGAAATCCCGGGGCTCACCTGGCCGACGATCACCTTCGACCGCGAGGCTACGGTCTGGATGGGGAAGCTCGAGGTCCGGCTCATCCACGTCGGCGCGGGCCACACGCGCGGCGACACGATCGTCTGGCTGCCGGCCCAGAAGGTGCTGTTCTCGGGCGATCTGGTCGAGTACAACGCCGGGATCTACACCGGCGACGCGCATCTGCAGGTGTGGCCGGACACGCTGGAGCGGCTCCGCGCCCTCGGCCCGGAGCGGCTCGTGCCCGGCCGTGGACCGGCGCTCGCAACCGCCGCCGACTCGATCAAGGCGATCGAGTTCACGCAGAGCTTCGTCCGCCGGCTGTACGAGTGCGCCAAGGAAGGCGTGGCGGCGCGCAAGAGCCTCAGGCAGGTCTACCAGGACGCCCGGACGCGCCTCGACCCGGTGTACGGCCAATACCCGATCTACGAGCACTGCATGCCGTTCGACGTCTCGCGCGCCTACGACGAGGCGAGCGGCATCGCCAACCCCCGCATCTGGACCGCCGAGCGCGACGTCGAAATGTGGCGCTCGCTCGAGAGCTGAAGGAAACCAACGCGCGGCCGCGTGGTCTGTCACGCTGAGCGCAGCGTCACCCGCGCAGGCGCGCGACCGCTGCTAGTAGAATTGCCCGCCTATGAACGCACCCGCTGACGCCTTGCGCGCGGTCACGCTCGACGACAAGTATTCCCTGGAACGCGGTCGGGTCTTTCTGACCGGGATCCAGGCCCTCGTCCGGCTACCGATCCTGCAGCGGCAGCGCGACGTAGCGGCCGGCCTCAACACCGCCGGGTTCGTGTCCGGCTACCGCGGCTCGCCGCTCGGCGGGCTCGACCAGGCGCTCTTCCGGGCCAAGAAGTTCCTCGACCGGCACCACGTCGTCTTCCAGCCGGGCGTCAACGAGGACCTGGCGGCAACCGCGCTCTGGGGCAGCCAGCAGGTGAACCTCTTCCGCGGCGCGAAGTACGACGGCGTGTTCGGCCTGTGGTACGGCAAGGGGCCGGGCGTCGATCGCTGCGGCGACGTGTTCCGCCACGCCAACGCCGCCGGAACGTCGCGGCACGGCGGGGTCATCGTCTGCGCGGGCGACGATCACGCGGCGAAATCCTCGACCCTGCCGCATCAGACCGACCACGTCTTCAAGGCCGTGATGATGCCGGTGCTGTATCCGGCGTCCGTGCAGGAGTACCTCGATCTCGGCGTGCACGGCTACGCGATGTCGCGGTACTCGGGCTGCTGGGTCGCGTTCAAGTGCGTGACCGACATCGTGGAGAGCTCGGCCTCGGTGCACGTCGATCCGGACCGCATCCGGATCCGGCTTCCGACCGACGTCGCGCTGCCGCCCGACGGGCTGAACATCCGCTGGCCCGACCCGTTCCTCGTGCAGGAGGAGCGGCTCCTGCATCACAAGCTCTACGCCGCGCTCGCCTACTGTCGTGCGAACGACCTCAACCGCGTCGTCATCGACAGCCCGCGCGCGCGGCTCGGCATCATCACCTCCGGCAAGGCGTACATGGACGTGCGCCAGGCGCTCGAGGACCTCGGCATCGACGACCGGCTCGCCGCCGAGATCGGGCTGCGCGTCTACAAGTGCGGCATGATCTGGCCGCTCGAGTCGGAGGGGGTGCGCCGCTTCGCCCAGGGGCTCGAGGAGATCCTGGTCGTCGAGGAGAAGCGGCAGTTCATCGAGTACCAGCTCAAGGAGGAGCTCTACAACTGGCGCGAGGACGTTCGTCCGCGCGTCGTCGGCAAGTTCGACGAGAAGGGCGAATGGGCGTTCCCGCACAGCCAGTGGCTGCTGCCGGCCGCCAACGAGCTCTCGCCCGGGATCGTCGCCAGGGCGATCGCGTCGCGCATCGCGCGCTTCTACACCTCCGACCGCATCAAGGCGCGGCTCGCCTTCCTCGAGGCGAAGGAGAAGGCGCTCGCGCAGCCGCGCATCACGGTGCAGCGCGTCCCGTACTTCTGCTCCGGGTGCCCCCACAACACGTCGACGCGCGTCCCGGAGGGCAGCCGCGCGACCGCCGGCATCGGCTGCCACTTCATGGCGGTGTGGATGGATCGCAGCACCGCGACCTTCAGCCACATGGGCGGCGAGGGCGTCGCGTGGATCGGCCAGGCGCCGTTCACCGAGGAGCGCCACATCTTCGCCAACCTGGGGGACGGCACCTATTACCACTCGGGTTTGCTCGCCATCCGCGCCGCCGTCGCGGCGAAGGCGCCGATGACCTACAAGATCCTCTACAACGACGCGGTCGCCATGACCGGCGGGCAGCGCGTCGACGGCCCGCTCAGCGTACCGATGATCGTCAGCCAGGTCGCGGCCGAAGGTGTCGAGAAGATCGTCATCGTCACCGACGAGCCGGAGAAGTATCACGGCGTCGCCCTCAAGCCGGCGGTGCCGGTGCGGCATCGCGACGACCTCGACCTCGTCCAGCGGGAGCTGCGCGAGTACCCCGGCGTCTCGATCCTCGTCTACGACCAGACCTGCGCCGCCGAGAAGCGCCGCCGCCGCAAGCGCGGCACGTTCCCCGATCCGCAGAAGCGCGCGTTCATCAACGAGCTCGTCTGCGAGGGCTGCGGCGACTGCAGCGTGCAGTCGAACTGCGTGTCCGTGGAGCCGCTCGAGACCGAGTTCGGCCGGAAGCGATCGATCAACCAGTCCTCGTGCAACAAGGACTACTCGTGCGTGAAGGGGTTCTGCCCGAGCTTCGTGACCGTCGAGGGCGGGCGCGTGCGCCGCGGCAAGGCGCTCGCCGAAGGCGCGGACGGATGGCCGCCACTCCCCGAGCCGGTGCCGGCGTCGGCCGACCGGCCCAACGGCATCCTCGTCACCGGCATCGGCGGCACCGGCGTGATCACGGTCGGCGCGCTGCTCGGCATGGCGGCGCACATCGAGGGCAAGGGCGTCAGCGTCCTCGACATGACCGGGCTCGCGCAGAAGAACGGGGCGGTGATGTCGCACGTGCGGATCGCGCAGCGGCCCGAGGACATCCACGCGGTGCGCATCGCCGCCGGCGAAGCGGACTGCGTCATCGGCTGCGACATGGTGGTCGCTGCCGGCGCCGAGGCGCAGTCGAAGATGCAAGCGGGCCACACGCGGCTCGTGATCAACAGCGCCGAGGTGCCGACCGCCGAGTTCACCCGCAACCCGAACTGGCTGTTCCCCGGAGCCGATATGCAGTCGGAGCTGAAGGCGGCGGTGGGTGCCGCCAACGCCGAGTTCGTCGACGCGACGCGGCTCGCCACCGCGCTGATGGGCGATGCGATCGCGACCAATCCGTTCATGCTCGGGTTCGCGTACCAGAAGGGCCTCGTGCCCGTCTCCGCCGCCGCGATCGAGCGCGCGATCGAGCTGAACGGCGTCGCGGTCGAGGCGAACAAGCAGAGCTTCCTCTGGGGTCGCCGCGCCGCGCACGAGCCTGCGCGGGTCGAGAAGGTCGCGACGCCCGCCGAGATCATCCCGATCTCGCAGCACCTCTCGCGCTCGCTCGACGAGCTGATCGCGCGCCGCGCCGAGTTCCTGACCGACTATCAGGACGCCGCGTACGCCGGCCGCTACCGGGCGCTCGTGAGCCGCGTCCGGCAGATCGAGGGCGATCGGGGCCTCGGCGCGAAGCTCACCGAGGCGGTCGCACGCTACTTCTTCAAGCTCATGGCGTACAAGGACGAGTACGAGGTCGCCCGCCTCTTCACCCGGCCGGAGTTCAAGCAGCGCCTGCAGGCGGCGTTCGAGGGCGACTACTCGGTCAAGTTCCACCTCGCACCGCCGATCCTCGCGAAGCCGGACCCGGTGACCGGCGTGCCGCGGAAGCGCGAGTTCGGACCTTGGGTGATGACCGCGTTCAAGGTGCTCGCAAAGCTGCGCGGCCTCCGGGGCACGGCGCTCGACGTCTTCGGCCGGACCGAGGAGCGCCAGATGGAGCGGCAGCTGATCGTCGACTACGAGAAGACGGTCGACGACCTCCTCGCGAAGCTCGACCGCGACAACCACGCGACGGCAGTAGCAATCGCCAGCGTTCCCGACGAGATCCGTGGCTACGGTCACATCAAGCTGCGCACGCTGAAGACCGCGAAGGCGAACGAGGCCGATCTGCTGGCCGCGTTCCGCTCGCCCCGGTCGCCCGCAAAAGCGGCGTGAGCGCGATCCCGCCCGGCTTCACGGAGCTCGACCCGACGAGCCCCTTTCACGAGCTGGTCGGCCCGCTCTACGAGAAGCGCGAGGGTGGTGCGGTCACGATCGGGCTGCCGGTTGCGGAAAAGCACAAGAACCGCCGCGGCATCGTCCACGGCGGCATGGTCTGCACCCTCGCCGATTTCGCGATGGGGCATGCGGCGAGCACCGCCACCGGCGCCCCGCGCAAGCTCGTGACGACCACCCTCTCGGTCGACTTCGCGGGCAACGCCCGGCCGGGCGACTGGATCGAGGCGCGCATCGACGTCATGCGGCCGGGCAACCGCGTCGCCTTCGTCAACTGCTTCGTCTACCACGGCGCCGACCGGATCGCCCGCGCGAGCGCCACCTTCCAGATCCTCAGGCCGGACGAGTAAGGCCGGTCTGGGCGCGATACCGGCTTCGCGGTATCGTAGCGCCCTCGCGACCCCGCTCGATCCGCAATGGACCTTCTGATCTCCGGCAAGACCGCGCTCGTCACTGGTGCGAGCGCGGGCATCGGCCGCGGCATCGCACTCGCGCTGGGCGCCGAACGTGTGCGGCTCGCGATCACCGCGCGCCGCGCGGACCGCCTCGAGGAGGTCGCTCGCGAGATCGTCGCGCGCGGCGGCCACGCACCCGTCATCATCGAAGCGGACTTCATGCGCGAGGACGCGCCGCAGAAAATCGCGGACGCAGCCCTCGCCGGTCTCGGCCCGGTCGAGATCCTGGTCAACAACGCCGGCGGCAGCCGCAAGTTCGACCTCGACTCGACCGAGGAGCAGTGGCAGGAGGCGCTGACGCTCAACTTCACGCGGCAGCGGCAGCTCGCGCAACGGCTGCTGCCGCAGATGATCGAGCGGCGCTGGGGCCGGATCGTCAACATCACCGGCAAGTCCGAGCCGGAAGGCCTCAACGGCGCGTTCTGCGCCAAGGCCGCGATGCACTCGTGGGCGAAGGGCCTCTCGCGCGAGGTCGGAAAGCACGGGATCACCGTCAACTCGGTCCCGCCGGGTCGCATCATGAGCGAGCAGATCCTGCGCAACTACTCGCCCGACTACCGCAAGTGGCAGTCCGAGCACGAGATCCCCGTCGGCGAGTACGGCCAGCCCGAGGACATCGCGCACCTGGTCTGCTTCCTCGCGTCGCCGCTCGCGCGCTACATCACCGGCGTGGTGATCCCCGTCGACGGCGGATTGCGGCGCTATCAATTCTGAGGAGAGAGGTCCATGCGATTCATCGTCGCCCTCGTCGCCGGCGCGATCGCGCTGGCCGCCGAAGCCCAGCCCTACCCGTCCAAGCCGATCCGCCTGGTCGTGCCGTTCGCGCCGGGCGGAAGCTCGTCGATCGTCGCGCGCGTCGTGGGCGCCGAGATGTCGAAGGAGCTCGGACAGCAGATCGTGATCGACAACAAGCCCGGCGGCGGGGGCAACGTCGCGATGCTCGAGGTCGCACGCGCCGACCCCGACGGCTACACGCTCATCATCGGCCACATCGGAACGCTGGCGGTGAACCCGTTCATCTTCTCGAAGCTGCCGTTCGACGTGAACAAGGACTTCGTCGCGGTGTCCCTGCTCACGAAGGTGCCCAACATCTTCGTGGTCAACGCGAACGTGCCGGCGAAGGACCTCGCCGGGTTCATCGCGCTCGCGCGGGCGAAGCCGGGCCAGCTGAACTACGGCTCGGCGGGCAACGGCAGCGCGGGGCACCTCGCCTTCGAGTACCTGAAGCTCGTGGCGAAGGTCGACGTGACGCATGTCCCGTACAAGGGGACCGGGCCGCAGCTCACGGACCTGCTCGCCGGGCGCACCGACGCGTCCTCGGCCGGCACGCCACCGCTGCTTCCGCACATCAAGGCCGGGAAGCTTCGTGCCATCGCGGTCGGCACGCCGCAGCGGATCGCGGTGCTCCCGGACGTCGGAACGGTCGCCGAGCAGGGCTTCCCGGGCTTCGAGACCTCGCAGTGGTACGGCATCATCGCGCCGGCGAAGACCCCCGACGCGGTGGTGAGGCGACTGAGCGCGGAAGCCGCGAAGGCGGTGAAAACGCAGCCGGTGCTCGAGCGCTTCGCCGCCGACAGCGCGCTCGCCGTCGGGTCGACGCCGGCCGAGTTCTCCGAGTTCATCCGGGAGGAGCAGACGCGCTGGAGCGAAGTGATCCGCAAGGCCGGGGTCAGGGTGGAGTGACCGGATGACCGACTACGACGTCATCGTCGTCGGCGCCGGGAACGCCGCGCTGTGTGCGGCGCTGGCGGGGCGCGAGACGGTCCAGCGGATCCTGGTGCTGGAGCGCGCGCCGGAGGATGAAGCCGGCGGCAACTCGCGCTTCACCGCCGGCGCGATGCGCGTCGTCTACAACGGCGTCGAGGACTTGAAGAAGCTGATCCCGGATCTCACGCCGGAGGAGATCGGGCGCACCGACTTCGGCACCTACACCGCCGACCAGTTCTTCGACGACATGGGCCGGATCACGCAGTACCGCTGCGATCCCGACCTGACCGAGATCCTCGTCCGGCGGAGCTTCGACGCGCTCGCGTGGATGCGCACCAAGGGCGTGCGCTTCGTGCCGATCTGGGGACGGCAGGCGTTCAAGGTGGATGGCCGGTTCAAGTTCTGGGGCGGGTTGACAGTGGAAGCCTGGGGCGGCGGCCCGGGGCTGGTCGAGGCGCTCACCAAGGCGGCGCGCGCGCAAGGCATCGAGATCTGGTACTCGGCGCGTGCGTTGGCGCTCATCAGTGATGACGAAGGCGTGCACGGCGTGCGCGTGAAGCGGGCGGGGAAGACCATCGACGTCCGCGGCAAGTCGGTGGTACTTGCCGCCGGCGGGTTCCAGGCGAACCCCGAGTGGCGGACGCGTTATCTCGGGCCCGGCTGGGAGCTCGCGAAGGTCCGCGGCACGCGCTTCAATACCGGCGATGGCATCAAGATGGCGCTCGAGGTCGGCGCTGCCGCTGTCGGCAATTGGTCCGGCTGCCATGCGGTCGCCTGGGAGCGCAACGCGCCCGAGTTTGGCGATCTCGCAGTCGGCGACGCATTCCAGAAGCACAGCTACCCGTGGGGCATCTACATCAACGCCGACGGCAAGCGGTTCGTCGACGAGGGTGCCGATTTCCGGAACTACACGTACGCGAAGTACGGCCGCGTCGTTCTCTCGCAGCCGGGCCAGTTCGCGTGGCAGGTCTTCGACAAGAAGGTGATCCACCTGCTCCGCGACGAGTACCGCATCAAGCAGGTGACGAAGCGGACGGCGAACACGCTCGAGGATCTCGTCAAGCAGCTCGACGACGTGGATGCCGAGGCGGCGCTCGCCGAGATCAAGGCCTACAACGCGGCGGTTCGCACCGAGGTGCCGTTCGACCCGAACGTCAAGGATGGGCGAGGGACGGTCGGCCTGGCCGTGAACAAGTCCAACTGGGCCAACACTATAGATACCCCGCCCTTCGAGGCGTACGCGGTGACTTGCGGGATCACGTTCACCTTCGGCGGCTTGCGCATCGATACCGACGCGCAGGTGATCTCGACCGACGGCGACTCGATTCGGGGGCTGTACGCCGCCGGCGAGCTCGTCGGCGGGATCTTCTACTTCAACTACCCGGGCGGGACCGGGCTCACGAACGGGTCGGTGTTCGGCCGGCTCGCCGGCGCGAACGCGGCGCGGTTCGCCGGCGCCGGTGTCTAGCGAGGGACCAAAATACACGAATCCCGTGCTACACTGTCCTTGTGTCAAATTGCTGTTGGACCCAGGCCAGTGAAGAACGTCACGATCACCCTCGATGAAGAGACCGCCGCCTGGGCGCGTGTGCACGCGGCGAGGCGGAACGTGAGTCTCTCGCGCTACGTGGGCGAACTTCTGCGGCAGCACATGCGCGAGTCGCGTGAGTACGAGGAAGCGATGCGGCGTTTCCTGGACCGGAAGCCCGTCAAGCTGAAGCACTCCGGGGAACGCTACCCGACCCGGGAGGAGCTCTACGATCGGCCCGGTCTTCGTCGACGCTAACGTCCTGCTCTACGCGCACGACGCGAGTGAACCGGCCAAGCAGCCGCGCGCGAAGGCGTGGCTCGAGCGAGCGTGGCGCGATCGCGTCGGGCGCACGAGCATGCAGGTACTCTCGGAGTACTACGTTAATGTCACGCGTAAGCTCCGCCCGGGCTTGCCCCCGGAACAGGCTTGGCAGGACGTAGCCACCTACTTTGCCTGGGGGCCGCACCCGGTCGACGAGGTGCTCCTCAGGCGCGCGCGAGAGATCGAACAGCGGTGGCGCCTGAGCTGGTGGGACAGCATGGTCGTCGCTGCAGCGCAACTGCAGGACTGCGCGCTGCTGCTCACGGAGGATCTTCAGGACGGCGCGGTCTTCGGCGGCGTGACAGTCCGCAGCCCATTTACGCTGGACGTGCGCGAGCCCGCTCCCGCATACGCGGATGCTCCTACGGCGTGGCGACGGCACCCGCCGCGCGGGCGACCCAGGAAGGCGGCGACCCGCGATCGGTGAGCTCTGGCGAACCGCGAACGGATGACGTGTCCGAATGCTCGACCCGATTGACCTGCTCCAGATCGAGCGCCTCAGGCGTATGACGCCCGCCCAGAAGCTGGAGAGGGTCGCGCAGCTCTACGAGACTGAGATCCGGCAGCGGATGGCGGGCTTGCGCCTTACCCATCCCGACTGGTCGGACGAGCGCCTCGAGCGCGAGGCGCGCCGGTCGCTCCTTTATGCCGGCTCCTGACCCGTTCGCGCCGTTCGTCGAACCGCTCGAGCGCCTCGGCCTTCCCTACGTGGCGCCGCTGGATCGAGCCAGGCACGCAAACGCGAAAGCCCCGCCGCGATCGCGGGGCTTCCTCGACAGGACGTGTAACGTGCAGCCGCCGTCGGGATCCTAGAAGACCAGCCTTCTCGCGTCTCCCGGCCCTAGTACCCGACGAGGTCGATCCGGGTCAGAGTGACCTGCGGTCCCACCCGGGGCGCAGTGGTCAAATGCCACGCCGTGTATTGCTCGGCATAGGTGTTCGACGAAGACACGCCGTCGATGGGGACCACAACCTTGAATCCCCGGAAGGCCGACCCGGCAGCCGTGTGAAGCGCCGCACCCTCCGCGGCAGTTCCGACGACGATCACCGTCTTGACCCCCTTTTCCCTGAGGATTTTCTCCAGGTCCGTGTTCACGTACTTGTCCGGTCCCGAGGTGACCGACGGCTCCCCGGCGCGCGGGGCAACCTCGGGAAAGATATCGGCTACGGACGTTCCGGCGCCGAGGCTATAGACGACCGGAACGCCCTTCTGCCTCGCCTCGGTCAGCAGGCGCTGCACCTTGGGGATGGACGCCACACACCGAGGCCGGGCGCCGCAGATCTGCTTCACGAAATCGAGCATGAGCAGGGCCGTCTCCTTCGGTTCGATCTTCGCTGGCTTGAGTTCGGGTGGTGACGGTGCCTTGACGGTTGCCCACTCGTCCACGATCGTCTGGCCGAGGACGGGGAAGGCGAGGCTCGCTCCGAGCGCCAGGATTGGCAGGGCGGCAACTGTTCTTCTGCCGCGAAGCGAGAGCGGCATGGTTGTCGTTGCGCGGTCGTTCATCGACTCCTCCTTGGTGGTTGGGGATGGCCCGGATGACGTCTTCGAAGGCGAGGTGCTGCGCCGCCAAACGCAAGGGCGGAAGGCGGCTTGTATTGCCAGCGGCGAAGAAACCGAGGGAGCGCCGCTCGCTCCCTCGGCCCGAAATGTGCGCCGTTACTTCACCGCAAAACAGTAAAGCAGACCAGCCCCGCCCGTCTTCACCAGCAACTCCTGGCTGCAACCGATCGTCGGGTGTGAGGAGTTCCAGGACGTTCCCCACGGGGCATCGATCGGGGCTGCGCGGTCGTGATGACCCGTCATCGCCGACCCGTCGTTTCCGCTCTTCGTCCAGTTGCCGCAGGTCATGTCGGGCATAAACGACGCCCCCGCGAAGGCTGTGCCGTCTTCCCGAGAACCGGTCAGGATGTCGTGCTTGTTGGGTTTCTCGGTGCGGCCGTTGACGAGGTTGCCCCGCTCGTCCAGTGCCGTCTGCTTGGTCAGGTTGTTGCTGGCCGAGTGCAGGTCCTCGACGCTCTTCGCGACCATGACCCCCTTGGCGTTGTGCCAGGGGCCGGTGCCGATCCGGTCGCGGGCATTCACGAACTTCGGATCGTTGAGCGCCGGCGCCTGCGTGCTCAAGTAGGCGCGCCAGGTGCGGTTGCCGGCCCCCGCCGCGCTGGCGAGCGACTGGCAGTACCGGTCGGCGCCCGCGAGGCCCCCCAGGTCTGCGCCCTTTCCCGGCCCGGCGCTGGTCACGAAGAACGTCATGTTGCCGGGGCCTGGCGGCACCGACTCGGTCGCGCAGCCGAACAAAGCGGACAGACCGGTCATGACCAACAACGTTCGTTGCATCGCGCGATACATGAAAACCCCTCTCGGTTCGTTGTCATCATCAGAGAATGCGGCGGTGGCCGCTGCCACGCCAACGGATCCCGCCGGCGGGTTATTCCGGGTACCGGCCAGCGCGCGCCCGGTCGATCCGTGTGCTCAGAACGGATACGGCGTCGCCCGGTCCTGGATCGTCACCCACTGCCACTGGGTGAACTCCTCCCAGTTCGCCGCGCCGCCGTGCCGCCCGCCGTTCCCGGAGGCGCCGGTTCCCCCAAACGGCACCCACGGCTCGTCGGCGACCGTCTGGTCGTTGACGTGGATGATCCCGCTTTTCAACCGGCTCGCGAAGTGCATCGCGCGCTCGAGCGACTGCGTGATCACCCCGGTCGACAGTCCGTACTCCGTGCCGTTCGCGAGCGCGATCGCCTCCTCGTCGGTGTCGAACGGGACGATGGCGACGACCGGGCCGAACACCTCCTCGTCGAGCACGCGCATCCCGGGCTTCACTTCCTCGAGCACGGTCGGCTGGTAGAAGAGCTTGTCGTAGGTGCCGCCCGCGCGCAGCACCGCGCCCTTTGCCATCGCGTCCTTCACGATGCCTTCGACGCGCTCGAGCTGGCGCTCGTTGATGAGCGGCCCCAGCGCGCACTGCTGGCTGTTCGGATCGCCGACCGGCAGCTTCTTCGCCTTGTCGACCAGACGCTCGGTCAGATCACGAGCCACCTTGCGGTGCGCGAGCACCGTCCCGGTCGCCATGCAGATCTGCCCCTGGTGCAGGTAGGCGCTCCACGCGACGCTGGAGGCCGCCACGTCGAGGTCGGCATCGTCGAGCACGATGGTCGAGTTCTTGCCGCCGAGCTCGAGCGTCACCTTCTTCAAGTGCTTGCTCGCGAGCTCCCCGACCCGCCTGCCCGCCGCGGTCGAGCCGGTGAACGAGATCATCTTCACGTCCGGGTCCGTGACTAGCGCCTCGCCGGCGGCGACGCCGCCCGGAAGCACGTGCAGCAGCCCCGGCGGCAACCCCGCCGCCTCGAACAACCGCGCGAGGATGAACCCGCCGGTCACCGGCGTCTGCGGGTCGGGCTTGAGCACCACCGCGTTCCCGAGCGCCAGCGCCGGCGCCACCGCGCGCGTCGACAGGATCAGCGGGAAGTTGAACGGCGAGATGACCCCGACCACGCCGTGCGGCACGCGCCGCGCGAAGCTCAGCCGCTTCGCACCGCTCGGCAGCATCTGCCCCGGCGGCTGGGTGGCGATCGCCGCGGCCTCGATCAGGATGCTGGTGACGAAGTGCAACTCGAAGTCGGCCTTGGGCGGAATGCCGCCGGTCTCGCGCACGATCCAGGGTCGGAGCGCCTCGGCATGCGCTTCGAGCAGCTGCGCCGCTCGCCGCAGCACCGCCGCGCGCTGGTCGGCGGGCGTCGCGGCCCACGCGGGCTGCGCCGCCGCGGCCGCCTTCGCCGCTGCCCGTACGTCCTCGGGGCTCGCGAACCCGACCGTCGTCAGCACCTTGCCCGTCCCGGGCTCGATCACGTCGCGCGTGCCGCCCTTCGGCACGCACCAGGTGCCTGAATACACCTTGCCCTTCCAGGCGTTCTCGGCCGCGATCGTGACCGCCGTCGTCTGCTCTTTCGACATGAACAATCCCTCCTTCCTCTTCGATCGTATCCCCTTGCCCGCGTGCGCGCCGAGATACGCCGTGCGCAGGTGCTCCGACTGGAGCAGCTCGCGCCCCCGGCCCTTCATCACCACGCGGCCGCGCTCGATGACGTAGCCGTCCTCGGCGATCGCGAGCGCCTTGGCGACGTTCTGCTCCACGAGCAGCACCGTCACGCCGTCGTCGCGGATTCGCCGCACCGTCCCGAGCAGCTCGTCGAGCATCCGCGGCGCGAGTCCGAGCGAGGGTTCGTCGAGCATGAGCAGCCGCGGTCGCCCCATGAGCGCCCGTGCGACCGCGAGCATCTGCTGCTCGCCGCCGCTCATCGTCCCGGCGAGCTGGTTGCGCCGCTCGGCGAGCTTCGGGAACAGCGCAAACACGTTCTCGAGCCGCACCGCGCGCTCGGTCGCGGAGACGAGGTAGCCGCCGAGCTCGAGGTTCTCGCGCACTGTCATCTGCGGGAAGAGCTGCCGCCCCTCCGGCACGAGCGCGAGGCCGCGCGAGACGATGGCGGCGGGCTCCGTAGGCAGCGGCGCGTCGTCGAACAGCACCTCGCCCTCGTGCGGGATCAGCCCCGACACGGCTTTGAGCAGCGTCGATTTGCCGGCGCCGTTCGGGCCGACCACGACAGTGAGCTGGCCCGCTGGCGCCTCGAGGTCGATGCCGTCGAGCACCTTGATGCCGCCGTAACCGGCCGCAAGGCCCCGCACCGTGAGCCCGGCACTCATGCGGCCTCCTCCACCCCGAGGTACGCCTCGACCACTGCCGGGTCGCGCGCGACCAGCTGCGGCAGGTCGTCCGCGATCTTCCGGCCCTGGTGGAGCACCGCGACCCGCTCCACGCAGTCCATGAGCGCGCGAACCGCGTGCTCGATCCAGATCACGGTGAGGCCGAGCTCGTCGCGCACCCGGCGAATGAGTTGCGCCGTGGCGTCGACCTCTGCCTCGGTGAGCCCCGCCGCGACCTCGTCGAGCAGCAGGATGCGCGGCCGCGCGCCGAGCGCCATGCCGATCTCGAGCAGGCGCTGTCTTGCCGGCGTGAGCCCGCCGGCCGGGATCTCGGCCGAGTCGGCAAGCCCGAGGAACTCGAGGATCGACGCCGCGCTGCCGAGCGCGTCGTGCCCGTTCGCCCGCCGCCGGCCGGCGAACTCGAGGCCGAAGCGCACGTTCTGCTCCGCGGTCATGTCGCGGAACACCCGCGGGGTCTGGAACGTGCGCGCGACGCCGTGCGCGGCAAAGACGTGCGGCGGCTTCCCGGTGAGATCGGCGCCGCCGATGATCAGCCGGCCCGACGACGGCTCGAGAACGCCCGACAGCGCGTGAAAGAGCGTCGTCTTGCCGGCGCCGTTCGGTCCGATGACGCCGACGAGCTCGCCGCTGCGGACCTCGAGCTCGACGTCGTCGACGGCGACGAGCCCGCCGAAGCGGACGGTGACGCCGCGCGCGGCGAGCGCCAGGTCAGCCACGAGCGCCTCCGCTCTCGAGCTTCGCCAGACGCGCGCCAAGGGCCCCGATTCGCGCGCGCGCGATGGGCCAGAGCGAAGCGATTCCGCCGGGCAGGTACAGCACGAGCACGATGAGGAGCAGGCCGAGCAGGATCAGGAACAGATAGGGGAACTGCAGGCGCAGGAACTCGGTCAGCAGGCTGAACACGATCGAGGAGGCGAGCGGCCCGATCACCGTGTGCGCGCCGCCGACCATGGCGATCAGCACCGTCTGGAAGCCGATGAAGGGATTGAACACCGAGTTCGGCTCGATGTAGGTCCATCGCACCGCCATGGCCGCGCCGAGCGCGCCGGCAAAGAACGCGGAAAGCGCGAACCCGGCGATCTTCGTGCGCCGCGTGTTCACGCCGAGCGTCTGCGCGCGCTCCTCGTCGGCGCCGATGCCGGCGAGTGCGAGCCCGAAGCGGCTGGCGCGCACCGCGAGGCAGGTCACGATCGCCGCCGCCGCCAGGAACAGCACCGTCAGATAGACCGTCGGCGCCTCGGGCACGTCGGTGAGCACACGCCCGACCGTGTGGGCGTAGCTCTTCTCGGAGTAGGTGATGGCGTGGCGCACGAGCTCGCCCAGGCCGAAGGTGAGCACCGCGAAGTAGGCGCCGCGCAAGTGCAGGATCGCCGCTCCGATGAGCGCGGCGAACGCCGCCGCGGCGAGCCCGCCGAGCGGGACGACCACCGCGTACGGCAGCGTCGCCAGGCCCCAAGCCGTGACGTACGCGCCGATCCCGAAAAACGCCGCCGTAGCGAGCGAGAGATAGTTGGTCGCGCCCGAGAACATCGCCCAGCTCACCGTCAGCCCCGCGTACATCAGGCACGTGAGCAGGAGCGAGAGCGCGAACGCGGACAGCGCCCACGGCGCCGCGGCGAGCACGATCCCCGCGGCGAGCGTCATGACGACGGCGTTGCGGAGGGTCATCGCGCGAACAGCCCCTTCGGGCGTGCGAGCAGCACGAGGATGAACACGCCATAGGAAAGCAGCATCTTGAGCGACGGGCTCGTGAAGTGCATCCCGAACGCCTCGACGACCCCGAGGAGGAAGCCGCCGAGCAGCGCGCCGAGGGTGCTGCCCAACCCGCCGAGCGTGATCACGATGAGCGCGGTCACCGTGTACGGCTCGCCCATCGCCGGCGAGATCTCGTAGACCATCGAGAGCAGCGCCCCCGCGACGCCGGCGAGCGCGAGGCCGACGCCGAACACCGTCGGGTGCAGCACCGCCGTGTCGATGCCGACGAGCTGCGCGCCGGTCGGCGACTGCATCATGGCGCGCACCGCCTTGCCGACGAGCGTGAATCGAAGCACCGCGAGGAGCGCGAGGCTCGCCGCGACCGCGAAGCCGAGCACGACCAACCGGTTCGCGGTGAACCGGGCGCCGGCGATCTCGACCGGCTCGTCGAGGAAGGAGTAGCCGCGGAGGTCGGCGCCCCAGGCGAGGTACGCCGCGTTCTGCACCAGGAACATCAGTCCGAAGCTGACGAGCAGACTCCGGGCCTCGATGATCTCGACGCTCGGAGAGGTCCGCGAGATGCGGCGGAAGCACAACCGGTACACGCCCAGGCCGATCAGGAACAGCGCCACCGCCACGACCGGCAGGAACACGAGCGGGTTCACCTTGAGCACGGTGTGCGCGAGCCAGGTGAAGTACGCGCCCAGCATCAGGAACTCCCCGTGCGAGATGTTCATGATCCGCATCAGCCCGTACTGCAGGTTCAGGCCGATGGCGACCACGGCGTAGATCCCGCCGGTGATCAGCCCGGAGGCGACGAGCTCGAGCCAGAAGCCCATCAGGTCAGAGGACGAGGAAAGAAAAAACGGCTCCGCGGGCGGGCCGCGGAGCCGTAGTGGTTCGCTTCAACCCGATTACCAGGCCGGCTTGGGATACAGCGCCGCCGAGGTCGAGCGATCCGGCGGCCAGACGACCTCGAACTCGCCGCCCTGCCACTGACTCACGACCCCCGGCGTGGTGACGTTCTCGCCGTTCTTGAACCGGATCTTGCCGATGATGGTGTCGAACTCGTTGTTCGCGATGTAATCGCGCAGTGCCTTGCGGTCGAGCCCGGCCTTCGCCACCGCCTGCTCGAGGATCTGCAGGCCGGCCCAGGCATGCGCGCTCGCCCAGCGGTCGGGCTCCTTCTGCCACCGCTTGACGTGCGCGTCGAAGTAGGCCTTCGCGGCGGGACTCGTCCGCGGGTTCCAGGTCCCGAGCCCCATCACGCCTTCGGCGACCTTGCCGAACTTGTCGCGGTACACCGGGAAGGCCGCGCCCACCGCGACGTAGAACAGCTTCGGATTGAAGCCGATCCCCCGCGACTGGCCGGTGATCAGGAACGTGTCGGGCGGGTAGCTGAGCGCGATGAACGCGTCCGGGTTCTTCGCCTTGATGTCGTTCAGCACCGGCTGCAGGTCCTTGACGCCGAGGGGATAGCTCTTCTTCTCGACGATCTGAATGCGGGTCGCTTTGAGCGCCGCCTCCAGCGCGGCGAGCTGCTCCAGGCCGAACAGCTCGTCGACGTACACGATGGCCGCCGTCTTCGCCTGGCGTGCCGCGAGGTACTCGGCGAGCGCCTCCATCATCCGGTCGGGCTGCTGCAGGAGCGCGAAGAAGTACGGATTCTTCATCCCGAGCAGTTTCCTGCCGGTCGCGGTCGGCGCGAGGATCGGGTAGCCGTACTTCTGGGCGAGCGGCATCATCGCGAAGTTCGCCCCGGTGCTCCACGGCGGCAGGATCAGATCGACCTTGTCGCTCCCCATGAGCTTCTCGTAGGTGCGCACGACGGTCTCGGTTTCGCTCCGGTCGTCGAAGCCGATGAGCTCGATCTTGCGCTTGACGCCCTTGACGTTGAGCCCGCCGGCGGCGTTCACCTGCTCGGCCCACATGATGTAGTTCGGCTCCTGCGTGACCTGCGCGCCCGCGGCCCACGGCCCGGTACGCGCGATGGCATAGCCGATGCGCACCGGCTCCTGGGCGAGCGCCGGCGCAGCCGCGGCAACGGCGAGCGCCGCCGCCGCGAGGCACTTCAGGCTGGTTGGAAGCTGCATGCGAATCCCCTCCTCCAAAGGTCGATCGTTCTTGCCCGGGTACCCACTGGGCACCGAGCGCATCTGGTTGCGGAAGGGATGTTAGCCCGGCGCGGCGGAACGGCACAACCGCGCTGCGAACGGCCCTGGCCGGGTTCCCGCGACTTTGCTAAACGGCGCGCGAGCTCTCGCGTAGTGCCCGCCAGACCTTCTCCCGGGTCGTCGGCATGTCGAGGTGCCTGAGGCCGGTGTTCGCGTACAGGGCGTCCACCACCGCGCTGACCACCGCCGCCGGCGCCCCCACCGCGCCCGACTCGCCCGCCCCCTTCACCCCGAGGGGGTTCGTCGTGCACAAGGTGTGGTTGAAGCCGCAGTCGAACGACGGCACGTCGTCCGCGCGCGGCAGCGCGTAGTCCATGAACGAGCCGGCGAGGAGCTGCGCCGTCTCCGGGTCGTAGTAGCCGTGCTCGAGCAGCGCCTGCCCGACCCCTTGGACGGTGCCGCCGTGCACCTGCCCTTCGAGCAGCAGCGGGTTGATCGCGCGGCCGAAGTCGTCGACGATCGTGTAGCGCTCGATGCGCGTCTCGCCGGTCTCGGGGTCGATCTCCACCTCGACGATGTGGCAGCCGTTCGGATAGGTGTACTTCTCGGGGTTGCGCGTGTGCGTGGCTTCGAGCCCGCGCGCCTTGGCCGCCACCTCGAACAGCGACACCCCGCGATCGGTGCCCGCGATCCAGTACCGCCCGTCGCGGTACTCGATGTCGGCGGCCGCGGCTTCGAGCAGGCCCGCCGCCGTCTCGCGGCCTTTCGCGACCGCCTCGTCAGCGGCGGCGGTCGCCGCGACGCCGCCGATCGCGAGGAAGCGGCTGCCGCCGGTGAGCCCGTCGGGGACGACGTCGGTGTCGCCCTGTACGACCTCGATCGCGTCCGCGTCGATTCCGAGCGCGGCCGAAAGCACCTGCTTGAACCCGGTGACGTGGCCCTGCCCGTTGTCCTGCATGCCGGAGATCAGTGTGACCTTGCCGTCGCCGCCGACGCGCAGCGTCACGGTGTCGGGGCTCCCGGCCCCGCAACGCTCGATGTACATGCCGAGCCCGAGCCCGCGCAGCCGCCCGCGCTTCGCCGCGGCGGCGCGCCGCGCCGGGAATCCGGCCCAGCCGGCCTGCTCCATGGCGAGCGCCATGGTGCCGGCGAAGTCGCCGCTGTCGTACTCGCTCTCGACCGGCGTTCGGTACGGGAACGTGTCGATGAAGTTGCGCCGCCGGATGTCGTCCGCCCCGAGCCCGAGCTCGCGCGCCGCGACGTCGACGATCCGTTCCACGAGATAGATCCCCTCGGGGCGGCCCGCGCCGCGATACGCGTCGACCGGCACGGTGTTGGTCACGACGCCCTTCACGTCGAGGGCGATCGCCGGAATGCGGTAGACGCTCGAGAGCACGACGAACGCAAGTTGCGGGATGAACGGGCCGAAGTTCGACAGGTACGCGCCCATGTTCGCGTAGGTGGTCACGCGCAGTGCGAGGAACTTCGCGTCCCCGTCGAGCGCGAGCTCGGCGACCGAGTAGTTGTCGCGGCCCTGAACGTCGGAGAGGAACGTCTCGCTGCGCTCGCCGGTCCAGCGCACCGGACGCTTGAGCTTGCGCGATGCCCAGACGACGAGCGGCTGCTCTGGGTGCAGGAAGATCTTCATGCCGAACCCGCCGCCCACGTTGCCCGACACGACGCGCAGCTTCCGCGGATCGAGCTTGAGGATCTGGCCGGCCAGCTGGCCATGGATCAGGTGCGGTCCCTGCGTCGGGGTGTAGAGCGTCGAGCGGTCGGTCGCTGGATCGTAGTCGGCGACCGCCGCGCGCGGCTCGAGCGGGTTCGCCACCAGGCGATTGTTGACGAGCTCGGCCCGGGTGACGTGCTTCGCCCGCGCGAATGCCGCATCCACCGCCGCCCGGTCGCCGAACGCGATGTCGAAGCAGACGTTGTTCCCGACGTCCGCCCACACCCGCGGGGCGCCCGGCTTCGCCGCGGCGTAGGTGTCCGCGACCGCCGGCAGCGGCTCGTAGTCCGCTTCGATCAGCTCCGCCGCGTCCTTGGCCCGCTGCAAGGAATCGGCCACGACGAGGGCGACCGGGTCGCCGACGTGGCGCACGCGATCGATCGCGAGCAGCGGCCGCGGGGTCTCGCCGCGCGGTGAGCCATCGACGTTCGTGACCGGGATCATGCAGGGGATGTCGCCGAGCCCGTCGGCCCTCGCGTCGACGCCGGCGAGCACGGCGAGCACGCCCGGCGCGCGCCGCGCGGCCGACGCGTCGAGCCGCCGGAGCGCAGCGTGAGCATGCGGCGAGCGCAGCACGAACGCGTAGGCCTCGTTCGGCAGGCGCACGTCGTCGGCGTACCGTCCCGCACCCTTCACCAGGGTCAGGTCTTCAGCCCGGGAGACGGCCTGGCCGAGCGCGAATTTCGCCATGACAGCAATGCCCTCGCATCGTTTGCGTCGTGCCAACTATGCTACGACAACTGCAGAGAGGCGACGACGAGAGCTTCCCTGCAGCGGGGAGCGACGGCGTCGAGGCGCTGCGGTTACACTATCTCGACTTCGCCGCGGCGTCAGACGGAGGCGCTTCGCCGCAGCCGCCTGCGGCGAAGCGCGAAGGACGAGACGGGATTGGCATCAGGGTCGGGTAACGAACGCGAGGGGCTCGAGCGCGGCGAGTCGTTCATCGGGCCCGGCACACCGGCGCAGGAGGAGCGCCGCCTCTGCCGCGAGGATCTCGTCGACAACGTGCTCCGCCGCGCGCTCGAGCACTCCGCGCTCGCCCCCGAGCTGCTCTCCGAGGAGGCGCTCGAGGCGTCGCTGCAGGCGGCGCTCGCGTCGGCGCATCGCCAGCCCGACGTGTGGCTGTTTGCGTACGGCTCGCTCGTCTGGAACCCGGTGCTCGACTTCGACGAGCGCCTGGTCGCCACGGTGCATGGCTACCACCGCAGCTTCTGCCTCCGGTCGCGCATCAACCGCGGCACACCGGAGAAGCCCGGGCTCGTACTCGGGCTGGACCGCGGCGGCCGCTGCACCGGCGTCGCGTACCGCATCCCGGTGCGCCTCGCCGAGGAGGAGTTGCGACTCCTGTGGCGGCGCGAGATGTTGCTCGGCTCGTACGCGCCACGCTGGGTGCTGGTGACGCACGGCGACCGCAGCGTACGCGCGCTGGCGTTCGCCGTGAACCGCGAGCGCTCGGGCTACGCCGGTCGCCTGCCGGCGGAAGAGATCGTCGAGCGCCTGATCCATGCCCGCGGCCGGGTCGGCACCGGCCTCGATTACCTCCGCCAGACGATCGACGGCCTCGCCGCGGTCGGCATTCGCGACCCGCACCTGATCCGCCTCGAGGCGCTCGCCCGCCAGCGGCTCGGAGAGGACGAGCCGCACCGGCCGCGCGCCGACCTGCAGCTCTAGCGCGCCAGCAGGAAGTCGCGAACGACCCCGATCTGGTTGTCGGTCATCAGCCACGGCGCGTGGCCGATTCCCGGGAATTCGACCAGGCGCGCGCGCGGGCCACGCTCGGTCATCTGCTTCGCCGTCGCCTCGAGCAGCAGATCGGACTCCGCGCCACGCAGCACGAGCGTCGGGCACTTGATCTGCTCCCACACCGGCCAGAGGTCGACGCCCTGCAGGAAGTCGCCGCCGAACTCGATGTCGCCGTGGTTGCCGCGCCGGATCGCGCTCACGATGCCGGGGTCGTACGCGAGGCTGTAGGTGGCGTCGTCGTTCCGGCGCACGCTGTGCCGGGTGACGTGCCGCCACTTCCGGTCGCTGAGCGGGCCGAAGGCGGCGCAGGCCGCGCGCAGGTGCTGCTCGGCCTCGCCGAGATCCTTGAACTTCGCGTTGAGCCCCGCGTTCACGTTCTTCAGCCGCACCAGCCCCGACCATGGCACGAGCGGGCCGACGTCGTTGAGCACGAGCCGGCCGACCGGCGACCCCGCCTTCGCCGCGAGGATCATGCCGATCATCCCGCCCATGGAAGTCCCCACCCAGTCGATCCGCCTAGGGCGCCCCAGGCGCTGCAAGATACCCGCGAGCCCCGCGAGCACCCCGCCGGAGCGCGCCGTCACGTGCGCGATCAACGCGGCCGCCTCGGACTGGTAGAGCGCGAAGCCGTAGTCCGACTTGTCCGGCAGCCAGTCGCTCAACCCGCGGCCAGCCACGTCCATGCACACGACGCGGCAGTCGGACGCCAGCCGCGCGGCAAGGTCGTCGAAATCGCGGCTGTTGCGCGTGAGGCCGTGCACGCATACGACGACGTGCGGGTTGTGCGAGCTTCCCCACTCGGTGTAGACCACCCGATGGAAACCGCTCGGGCCGAGGCTGGGGAAGTGACGGATGCGGGGGATGGCGAACATGGACCGAGGGGGGCGCGGCTCGCGGCAGCGCACCGGCCGCGAGACTCACCGGGCCCATGATTGTGGTCGGAGGGTTCCGGCGCGGCAAGCGCCAGCGGCCGCGTCCCGGAAGCGAGCGCCGTGCACCGAACGAGTGCCTCCTGGCAACTCGTCGCCGTCCGTGAAAGACTTCGGTGTCGCGCTCCGAGGCACGCTGTCAACCGGCGCGCGCGCCGGCCGTTGGGCCGCTTGCTGCCTATGTCCCTGACCCGCGATGACCTGAAGAACGACCGCCTGCGGCGGCTCTGGACCGAGTGCGGCGCCCTGCCCCACCCGCTGTCCGATGCCGAGCTCGAGGCGTCGATCAGCCGGGCCCTGTCCGGGGCGGGCCAAGGGCAGGATGTCTGGGTATTCGGCTACGGCTCGCTCATGTGGAACCCGCTCTTCCACTATTCGGAGCAGCGGCCCGCCACCCTGCGCGGCTTTCACCGTCGCTTCTGTCTGTGGTCCATAACGAGCCGCGGGACGCGCGAGCGTCCCGGATTGGTGCTCGGCCTCGATCGCGGCGGCTCGTGCCAGGGCGTCGCCTACCGGCTGCCCGCGGACCACGCGCCGCACGAGCTGAAGCTCCTCTGGAATCGCGAGATGGTCCTCGGCTCCTACGAGCCGCGCTGGGCGCGGGTCGAGGCCGCGCCCGCCGCCGAAAGCCACGGCTGCGCGCAGGAGCTCCGCGCGCTCGTGTTCACGGCGAATCGGGAGCATCCGAACTACGCGGGAAAGCTCCCGCTCGACGCGGTCGTGGCGGCGCTCGTCGCCGCGTCCGGCCACCTCGGCTCCTCGGCCGAGTATCTCTTCCGCGCGGTCGACGCGCTCGCGGCGCACGGGCTCCGCGACTCGCACCTCGAAACGCTGCGCCGCCGCGTCGAGCAGGCGGCTGGCCCGCCCTAACCCCCGCGTCCGCGGGGGGCTCCCCGCCGCCTTTGCCTATTCGGTGGTCCGGCTCGCGAGCGCCTTCTCGGCGGCGCGCTGGAGCTTGGTGAGCAGGCGCTCGAGCTCGCGCTGCTCGCCCGGAGCGAGCGCGGCGAGCAGCAACCGCTCGCGGGCGCGCGCGAGCAGGGTGGCGCGCCGGTAGAGCGCGCGCCCCTTGGTCGTGAGGCGCAGGACCGTCCGGCGCGCGTCGAACGGGTCGTGCGTTCGCTCGACGAACCCGCGCCGCGAGAGCGTCTGGGCAACGCGGGCAGCGCGCCCTTTTTCGATCGCGCCGCGCGCCGCCGCTTCCACCAGGGACACCGGCGCACCGTCGCCGAGCACGGTCAGGAGGCGCCACTCCGCCGCGTCGAGGCCAAACCGGCGGGTGTACAACCGCACTTCGGCCGTCCCGAGCAGGGCCGCGAGCGTTGCGATCCGCGGCAGCGGCGAGCTCGCCGCCCCGCGCGCCCGGCGATGCCGGCGCGCCGCGGCCCGACCGCCATTCGGCTTGCGGCGCGTGCTCACGAAGCAATTATCGCGACTTCGCCGGTTTCAGGGCGTCGCCGCCGCGAACCGACCGCGCCGGCGGCCTACAATCCTACAGTCCTACAATTCGCCGTGAACCTCCGCCGGGAGACTGCCATGCCGGAGCTGTGGGACAACCCCATGGGCACGGACGGCTTCGAGTTCGTCGAATACGCCGCGCCCGACCCCATGGCCATGGGCGCGCTCTTCGAGCGCCTGGGCTTCAAGGCCATCGCGCGCCACCGTCACAAGGACGTGGTGCTCTACCGCCAGGGCGAGATCAACTTCATCATCAACGCGGAAGCCCACTCGTTCGCCCAGCG
>DATEDA010000067.1:0-2522 GCA_035286595.1 Burkholderiales bacterium
CCAGCTATGACCCCTTGGGGGATTCCGGCGTCACGTCGAGCACCAGCCCGTCGATGCCGGTGACGCGCACGCGGCTGCCCGGTGCGAGCCGCTCGCGGCTGCGGACCCGCCACGTTTCCCCGTGCACGCGCGCCCAGACCTCGCCGCCACCGGCCTCGATCACTTCGCCCCCCGCCCCGACCAGCTCCTCGCGGCCGGTGATGACCGGGCGCGTCCGGGCCTTCGCCGCCATCCCGCCCACGAGGATCATGAACGCGGCCGTCGCGACGGCGATTCCGGCGATGAGCGGCAGCGGGATCCCGAACCCCGGGATCTCGGTGTCCATGAGGAAGATCGCACCGACGACGAACGCAATGAGGCCACCGATGCCGAGCGAGCCGAAGCTCGGGAAGAACACCTCGGCGATCATGAATCCCACTCCGAGCACGATCAGCGCGAGGCCGGTGTAGTTCACCGGCAGCATCTGGAATGCGAACATCGCGAGCAGCAGGCAGATCGCGCCGATCACCCCGGGAAACACGAAGCCCGGGTTCGAGAACTCGAACCAGATGCCGTAGATGCCCAGCATCATCAGGATGAGCGCGAAGCTCGGGTTCGCGAGCGCGGCGAGGAGCTTCGTGCGCCAGTCCGGGACGATCGTCTCGACCTTGGCCCCGGCGACGACGAGCTTCACCGGCTGCCCGCCAATCGTTACTGCGCGACCGTCGATCTTGGCAAGGAGGTCATCGAGATCCCGCGCCACGACGTCGATCACGCGCGCGCGCGCCGCCTCCGCGGCGGACAGGCTCACCGCCTCGCGCACCGCCCGCTCGGCCCACTCGGCGTTGCGCCCGCGCAGCTGCGCGAGCCCGCGGATGTAGGCGGCCGCGTCGTTGATCTGCTTCTTCGTCATGGCGTCGGCCGGCTGGCGGTCGCGCTTCGAGTCGCTCTTCTCCTTGCCCTTTTCATCCCCACCCGGCGCAGACGGCATGCCGATCGCGACCGGCGTCGCGGCGCCGAGGTTGGTGGCCGGGGCCATCGCCGCGACGTGCGCCGCGTAGAGGATGTAGGTGCCGGCGCTCGCGGCCCGCGCGCCGTTCGGCGCGACGAAGACCGCGACCGGAACCTCCGAGCCGAGGATGGCCTTGATGATCTCGCGCATCGAGGTGTCGAGGCCGCCGGGGGTGTCCATGCGGAGCACCGCGAGCGCCGCCTTGCGGTTCGCGGCCTTCTCGAGGCCGCGGCGGACGTAGTCGGCGGTGGCGGGTCCGATCGGACCGTCGACCTCGAGGACGATCACGGGGCGGTCCGCGACCACCTGGGCAATCGCGGCGGCAACGCCCGCCGCGAGCGCCGCGAAGGCCGCAATCGCTCGCCAAGCATTCGGTTTCACGACGTGAGGCAGTGCAGTGTGTTGGGCCTCGGCCATGATACGCCCACGTCGATCGACCCGTCCGGAGCGGCGCGCGATCACGCTCCGGGGCTCGACCGGGCGCCGCCCGATCGCGGATAATGACCGCCGGTCACCGACGTTCGCCTGGAGGGACGATGAACCAACTCCTTCCCCAATCACCATTCGCCCCGTGGACCCGCCGGCGAGTCATCCAAGGGCTCGGGGCGGGCGCCCTGGGCGCGCTCTTCGGCGGGTGCGCCGCACCGCCGCAGGTGCCTCCGCGACCGCTCGATCGCGCGCTTGCGCCTCGGGTCGGCGATACCTGGCGCTATCAGTACACGAGTGCCTGGAGGAACGTACCCCCGCGGATGCTCGAGGTGCGGGTCGTGGAGGTCGCGGGCGAGGACGTGCGCGATCGGCTGGCCGTCGAAGGGGACTCCGCGGGCGATGAGCGGCGCTTCAACTCGGCCCTGGCGATGGTGGCGCGGCCGCTGGCAGGGTTGCTGGTGCACGAGTTCTCGCCCTACCTGCCGGCGTTCGGGGGGCTCCCCCCGGGCGGCGGGAGCTTTGCCGTCACCCTGCCCCCGCCCTCCTGGGGGACGCAGTGGACGGCGAGCGCGACGCTGCGCGGGACGGAGCGATTGACCCTGCCCGCGGGAAGCTTCGACGCGATGCGCGTGGAGATCTTCGGGACGCGGTTCTTCATCCGCGGGCAGATGGACGACGCGATCGATCCGGTGAGGCTCTACTCCACCGTCTGGTATGCCCAGGCGGCAAAACGCGTCGTGCAGCTCTCGCGCTTCACTCAAGCCGCCGGGCTCAACGTCCTCGAGCGGGATCAATACCAGCTGATCTCGCACCGGCTCGGCTGAGCCGGTCCGACGCTCACTTCCGCGCGCTGCGGGGTTAGAGCGGCGGAGTCCCGATCACCGCGGTGCGGTCAGCGCCAGGAAACCGGGGTTCCCACCGCGAGCCCGAGCTCGCGCGCGGCATGCCCCTGGTTGACGGCAATTTCGACGAGGCCGCTGGAGTTCTCGTACCAGAAGGCCGTGCCGGGAGCGGCCTCGGCGAACACCCGCGCGTGGGGGATCTCCCATCCCTTCGCGACCAGCCGGCGCGCCGCCGGCATGTCGCGCGCGCGGATGCCGGT
>DATEDA010000068.1:0-19040 GCA_035286595.1 Burkholderiales bacterium
TCTCGAACCAGATCTGGAACGCCATGGTCACCGCCATGAAGGCGAAGCCGACCAGCAGCGCGGCGAGAAACGGCCAGAGGTAGAACTCGAGGCTTTCGGTCTTGGTGTCGTACTTGATGCCGTCCTCGACCTCGGGGATGCCCCACCATACGACTGCGAGCAGGAACAGGAATGACGCGACCAGCGCGATCAGCTTGATGATCTCGGCGGCCTGCTTCGCGCGCGGCCCGCTCGCCTGCAGGATCTCAAGCAGCACGATCACGTTGAGGTGCTCGTTGTGGCGCTGCGAGATGGCGAAATACAGGAACACGCCGCTCAGGATGAAGAACGTGACCGCGTCCTGCTGCCACTCGAACGACACGCCGAACGCGTAGCGGCGCACCACCTCGAGCAGCGCGAGCAGCGCGCAGCCGAGCAGCAGGAGCGCCGCGGCGCGCGCCAGGAACCGGTCCTGGAACGCGCGCCAGAGTGCGTACGCCTTTTCCACGCGCCCGGGACCGCGCGAGCCTAGCGCACTACTTGATGACGATCTTCGACGCGTGCTTGGAGCAGTCGACCTTCTCGATCCACGACGAGCCGGCCGGGTACTTCGCCGACAGCTCGCGGCCCTCCTTGCGGAACGTATCGACCCACTCGCCGGCGGCCGGCGGCGTCTTGCTCTTCACCCAGCGGGCCGGCCCTTCGCCCAGCGCGCCGGTGAGCGCGGAGACTTCCGGCGGGGTCATCCAGTACACGCCCGGCTTGGAGGGGTCCTTGGTGCCGTACTTCTCGTAGGTCAGCTTGTCGACGCACCAGTTGAACTCTTTCTGCACCTGGATGGTCTCGGCGATCAGCTTCTGCAGCGCGTCCTGGGTCGCCGGGCTGAGGCGGTCCCACCAGCGCCGGCTCGCGCTCACCATGTAGTAGTCGCCGGTGAAGACGCCGGCGCCGCCGGTGGTGTAGTACGGCGCCTGCTCGCGCACGGCCAGCCAGCCGCCGATGCTGGTCATCAGCCCGTCGATGACGCCCGACTCGAGCGCCGTCGGCACCTCGCCGAACGCCATCACGACCGGGTTCGCCTTCCACGACTCGAGCACCGGGTTCTCGGCGGGTCCCATGCTGCGGACCTTCCTGCCGCCGAAGTCCTCGGGCTTCAGGTAGCGCTTCTTGCCGCCGACGCCCATGCCGAAGCTCATCTGCCCGATCCCGAACACCTTGATCGCCTGGTTCTTCGCGAGCCGGTCGACGAGCATCTGGTAGGTCTTCGTCTGCTCGAGGTGTTCGACCGCGCCGACGGTCGTGAGAATGCCCGGCCCGACGACCACCATCATCCACGGGTCGACCGGCGCCGCCTTGCCCATCTGCATCCAGGTCATCTCGAGGTTGCCCTGGCGCATCGCCTCGAATGCCTCGGGGATGGTGTAGAGCGCGCCGGAGTAGTAGAGGCGCGCCTCGCTGCCCGGGATCACCTGCGGCAAGCGGTCGCTGAAATGCTTGAGCGCGAGGCCGGCCGGGTGGGGCGGTCCGGTGAAGTCGGCCGCGAAGCGCAGCACGACCTTGTTCGGCTTGTCCTGCGCGTGTGCCGGGCGCTCGGGCGCGCCCCAAGTCACGGCAACGGCCGCCGCGAACATCACTGCGGTCGCCTTCACGCCAAGCCGCGGCGTCTGTTTACGATCCATCTAGGCCTCCTCCATCTGTACTGCACTGATCAATCGTCGGAATGCCGGGTTGAGCGACCCGGTCGAAGGTGTTTCAAGAGCGAAAGTCACCGTATATCAATGGCTAGTGATCGTCAAGCACGGGTCGAGTGCTGCGCTGCGACCACGCGTCTCGATCCCGACGCCGCGTGATCCTCACTCGCAGCGATCGGCAGGCGACCCTCAGCCGGGCCGGTCGCCCGCCAGCGTCACCCGATGCATGACGCGCCGGAACCCGTGATAGTCGTTGACCGGGTTGTGCTGGGCGCAGCGATTGTCCCAGAAGGCGAGGGAACCGGCCGCCCAGCGAAACCGGCAGGTGAACTCCGGCTTGACCTGGTGCGCGAAGAGATGGTCGAGCAGCGGCCGGCTCTCCTCCTCGGTCCATCCCTTGAATGCCGTCGTGTGGCCGACGTTCACGTACAGCGCCTTGCGCCCGGTCTCCGGGTGAGTCCGCACGACCGGATGCTCGCCGACGAGCACTTTCATCTCGGCACCGGCCTCGCGCAGGCGGTCCTCGCGGGTCTTCGAGGCTTCGGCCTTCGTCGAGCTGTTGATCCCGATCAGGCCGGCGAGGGTCTTCTTGAGACCCTCGGACAGCGTCTCGTAGGCCAGGTACTGGTTGGCGAAGAGCGTGTCGCCGCCATAAGGCGGGATCTCCAGGGCGTAGAGCATGCTGCCCATCGGCGGACGCTCGAGATACGCGGTGTCGGAATGCCACACGCCCCCGAAGTTCACCCGTTCGTGCTCCAGCTTGATCACGGGAGTGATCAGCGGACACTCGGGCAGTCCCTTCAGCTGCGGGTATTCCATCGGCTGGCCAAGCCGTTGGGCGAAGGCGAGTTGCCGCTGCGGGGTGAGCCTCTGGTCCCGGAGAAAGATCACCAGATGGTCGAGGAACGCCTGGCGGACCTCCGCGACGACCGCGTCGTCGAGAGGCTGCGCGATATCCACGCCGTGGATCTCGGCGCCGAGGGCACCGGCGATCGGACGCACCTCGACGTGGCGATAGCTGCGCCGCTCCGGTTTGTCCATGGTGTCGTCTCGTCCGCCGCGCCGATTCTACGATAGCCACTCGACGAGCGGTCTCGCCTAGCCGGCGAGCAACCGCCGATACGTCGGCAGCAGCAACCCCGGCAGCACGTACATCGGAATCTGCGCGACCGCGAAGAAGGCGACGAGCTCGAGGCTCGCGTCGCCGCCGAGCGCGACCAGGACGAGCCCCATGTTGCGGTTCCCCGTCAGCAGCCCGACCGTGAGCGCGCGCTGCATGCCCTGCCGCAGCCAGGCGAGCGCGCCGACGGCCTGGAGGACGACGTTCGCCGCGAACGAGGCGATGGTCGCGCCGATGACGTAGCCCGGGTGTTCGAGGGCGAGCGCCGTGACCCCCTCCATGATCCCGATCGCGAACACCACCATCCAGATCACCGCGACGCCGTCGAGCGCGCGGGCGTTGCGGGCGATGGCGGCTTCGGGCGCGAGGCGCCGGGCGAGCCACGCGATCGCGAACGCCCCGCCGACGATCAGCGCGAGCCGCAGCATGAACGTCCCGACGTCGATCTCGAGCGCGACGCCGAGCAGCGCTGCCGCGACCGGGGGGAGCGTCAGGGGAACGAGCGCGGTCGTGGCCACGATCGCGACGACGGCGAGCGCCGCGTCGAGGCCGACCAGCAGGCTGATCGCGGCGCCGGACATGATCGGGGAGGCAGCGGCCATGAGGACGAGCCCGGTCACGATCGGCGCCGGCAGCGGCAGCGCCTGCAGCGCGAGCCATACGATCACCGGCGTCACCCCGAGGAACCACACCAGCATCCATGCGACGAGCAGCGGGCGTCGCGCATAGGCCCCGAACGCGCTCCAGTCGAGCCGCACCAGCGCCAGCACGAGCGAGATCACGATCGACGGCAGGAGCAGCGGCCGGAGCGCCGTTGCGAGCGGCGGGATCGCGAGCCCGATCAGCACCCCCGCGGCGAGCAGGCGCGTCGCGTGCGTCCCGGCGAAATCGATCGCGCGGTAGGCGATCTCCCGCATCGGCAGGCGGCGAGCCTCCGTCAGCGCGCGGCTTGCGCGAAGGCCTGACGCAGCCCCTGCGCGCAGCGGTAGAGCGCGTGATGCGCAGCGGCGATGACGCCGCCCATCGTCACGAAGCCGTGGACCATGCCCTCGAGGCACTCGTAGGTCACCGGCACGCCGGCCGCCCGCAGGCGATCGGCGTAGGCGCGCCCCTCGTCGCGCAGCGGATCGAAGCCGCACGTGACGACGTACGCGGGCGGCAGGCGGGAGTGATCGCGCGCCCGCAGGGGCGACGCGCGCCAGTCGGCGACGTCGTCCGGCGAGCGCAGGTAGTTCCCCCGCGACCACAGGATCGCGTCGCGCGTCAGGACGTAGCCGTCGGCGAACTCGCCGTGCGACGGCGTGTCGGCGGCCAGGTCGGTGGCGGGATAGATGAGCACCTGCATGGCGAGCTTCGGCCCGCCTTCGTCCCGGGCCGCGAGGGCGACCACCGCCGCGAGGTTGCCGCCCGCCGAGTCGCCGCCGACCGCGATCCGGGCCGGATCGAGCGCGAGGGCTCCCGCCTCGCGCGCGACCCAGCGCGTCGCCGCGACCGCGTCCTCGACTGCCGCCGGGAATTTGTGCTCGGGCGCGAGGCGGTAGCACACCGACGCGACGGCGCAGTGCGCGAGGTTCGCGAGCTCGCGGCAAACCACGTCGTGCGTGTCGAGGTCGCCAAAAGTCCAGCCACCGCCGTGGAAGTAGACGAGCGCCGGGAGCCGTTCGCCCGCGCGCGCGCCGAGCGGCCGGTAGAGCCGGATCGGGATCGCGCCCGCAGGCCCGGCCGCGCGCAGGGATTCGACGTGCGCGACCTCCGGCGGGGCGGCGCCGAGCGTCGCCCGCGTCTCGCGGTAGAGCTCGCGGACGGCCGCGGGGCCGAGCTGCGGATACGGCGGCAGGTTCGCGCGGGCGATGCGCTCGAGGACCGCGCGCGCCTGCGGATCGAGTTGCACGGCGCGTCAACGCCGATCGGTCAGCACCGCCACGACCTCGACCTCGACCAGCAGGTCCGGGTGCACGAGGCCGGTCACCCCGACCATCGTGCTCGCCGGCCGGTGGTCCTCGGGCAGGAACCGGGCGCGGATCTCGCGCATCACCCCCGCCTTCTCCGGGGTGAGGTCGACGACGAACGTCGTCATCTTGACGACGTCGTTGAGGCCGGCGTCGGCGGCCGCGAGCGCGGCCTTGAGGTTCTCGTAGACCTGCACCGCCTGCGCGCGGAGATCCCCCTTGCCGACGATCCGGCCGGTGCCGTCGTACGCCACCTGGCCCGAGACGTGGACCGTGCGCCCCGCGGCGCTCACCGCGACGTGCGAGTAGCCGGTCGGGGTCGTGAGCTCCAGGGGATTGATGAAACGCCGCTCCATGGTCCCTCCTAGGCTGTCGCCACAACGCTCTTCCGCTTCACGGCGAGCCAGACGGCGGCGACGCCGACCGCCGCCACCAACGGGATCGCGGCGTAGTTCAGCGTCTGCCAGCCGTTGCGCTCGAGGATCATCCCGGACGCGAACGACGAACTCGCCATCGTAATGAAGATCAGGAGATCGTTCAGGCCCTGCACCTTCGCCTTCTCCGCCGGGTGGTAGGTCTCGGTGAGCAGCGCCGTCGCGGCGATGAACATGAAGTTCCAGCCGACCCCGAGCAGCACCAGTGCCCACCAGAAGTGGGCCACCTCGACTCCCGCCAGCGCCACGCCGATGCAGACCAGATTGAGCGCTACGCCCAACAGCATGACGTTGAGCACGCCGAAGCGGCGGATGAGGTCGCCGGTGAAGAAGGACGGCGCGAACATGCCGACGACGTGGGCCGAGATCACGGTCGCCGCGGCGCTGTACGGATGCCCGCACACGCCCATCGCGAGCGGGGTCGCCGTCATCAGCAAGTTCATCACGCCGTACCCGAACGCCGCGGCGATCACGGCCACGACGAACCCCGGCTGCGCGACGATCCGGGCGAGCGGGCGGCCGCGCTCGGCCGATTCCACCGCGGTTGGCTCCGGAATGTCCAGGAACCGCAGCAGCACCAGCACGAGCGCGATGAAGCCGATCAGCGACAGATACGCGGCGAGGTAGGTCGTCGGGAGCCACTCGACCGTGAACCGGCTGGTCGCGGGGCCGATGATCCCGCCGACGAGCCCGCCCGCGAGCACGTAGGAAATGGCCCGAGGCTTGAAGTCCGATGTCGCCGCATCGGCGGCCGCGAAGCGATAGTACTGGCCGAACGCGTTGTAGGCGCCGAACACCGTCGTACCGAAGCACAGCAGCCAGAAGCTGCCGATCGAGAGCGCGACTGCGCAGATCGCCGCGCCGACGATGCCGATCAGGGCCCCGACCGTGAAGCCGCCGCGGCGGCCGATGCGCTTCATCAGCAGCGAGGCGAAGTAGGTCGTGAGCGCGGCGCCGACGACCCAGCCGGTGACCGGCAGCGTCGCGAGCGACTTGTCCGCGGCGAGCGCGTAGCCGGCCAGCCCGTTCACCGCGATCAGGATGGAGTTGTTGGTGAAGAGCAGCGCCTGGCACGCGGCGAGGACCGCGACGTTCCGGCGCTGCTTGGCGGCGAGCGAATGCGAGGTCATGGCGGCAGGGCGCCGGATGCAAGCGCGCCCGGAACCGCCCGAGAAAGCAGGCGCGGAGTATAGAGCAATCGCCGGCGCCGGACGCGCGGCGCTACCGGTTGAAGATCAGGCTCCAGAGGAACAGCAGGACCAGCGCGCCGACGACCGCGGCGACGAAGCCCATCGGCTCGCCGACCTTGTAGTAGCCGAGCAGCTGTCCAACGTAGCTCGCGACGAGCGCCCCGCCGATGCCGAGCACCGTCGTGCCGACGACGCCAGTGATCTGCCTGCCCGGCAGGATCGCGCGCGCCGCGAGGCCGACCAGCAGGCCGACCCCGATCGTTAGGGCGAGGCTGACGAGGTTCATGTTGACCGCTCCGAATGAACGCCGCTCCGCGTGGATTCCCCGCGGGTCCGGCCGAGGGGCCGGACCCGCGACCGGGCTTAATCCATTGGGATGCGGATCTTCTGGCCCGGGTAGATCAGGTTCGCGTCCTTGATCACCTCGCGGTTGGCGTCGAAGATCCGCGGGTACTTGTTCGCGTCGCCATAGTACTGCTTCGCGATCTTCGACAGGGTGTCGCCCTTGACGATGATGTAGTAGTCGACTTTCTCCTTGGGCGGCGGCACCTTCAGCCCCGAGATGTTGACCTCGGAGACGCCCTGGACGTTGCCGGCGATCAGCACCGCCTTCTGCATCGCCTCGGCCGACGGGCACTCGCCGGCGAGCGTGCACTTGCCTTCGGCATACGCGACCTGCAGGCCGACGATGCCCAGCCCGGCGGTCTCGATCTCCTGCCGGATCTTGGCGGCGGCGTCCTCGGGCTTCGCCTGCGGCGGGAAGAGCTTCTTGCCAATGTCCTTCACGAAGTCGAACAGACCCATCGGGGATCTCCTTTGCGTCGTGTCAGTCCGGTTGGAGGGGAGGCGCCGGGGGGGGGGAAGCCGGGCCGGAGGATGGTAGCACGGTGATTTTTCAACTGTCGGAGCGGCGACATCTCGCGCGGCCCACGACCGGGAGCGGGGCTCGCGGCTAGAATCGGCGCGGTCCCCGCTCGTGCTCATGATCCGTCGCGCGCTTCTGAGAGCTGCGTTTCTCGCGCTCCTCGCCGTCCAGCCGGTCGGCGCGGGCGAGCGACCGCTTTCCCTCATGCACGGCTTCATCGACCAGTCGAGCATGACGCTGTGGGTGCAAGCCGAGCGCGCAACGCGGGTGGTGATCGAGCTGCATCCCGACGATGCCCCCGCGCAGCGGCGCCGCGTCGAGGGCGTGACCCGCGCCGAGGACGATTTCGCGCTCAGCCTCCGGCTCGCCGGGCTCGAGCCGGGGACGCGCTACCGGTACCGCGTCCTCATCGACGGCAAGGCGCCCTTGGACGCCGGCGCGTTCACGACGCAGCCGTTGTGGCGGTTCCGGAGCGGCCCCCCCGAGTTCGCGGTCGCGGTCGGCTCGTGTGCTTACCTCAACGACCGATTTTCCCGTCCCGGCCCGCCGTGGGGCGCCGACTACGGCATCTTCGACGCGATCGCGGCGAAGGCGCCGGAGCTCATGCTCTGGATGGGGGACAACGTGTACTTCCGCGAGCCGGAGTGGACGTCGCTCGAGGGCATGAGCAGCCGCTATCGCGCGTACCGTGCGGCGCCGGCGCTGCGCAACCTGCTGCGCTCGACCGCCCACCTCGCGGTGTGGGACGACCACGATTTCGGGCCGGACAACAGCGACGGCTCGTTCCCGCTGAAGGGGGCGGCGCTCGAGGTGTTCAAGCGCTACTGGGCGAACCCGTCTTACGGGCTATCCGGCGTGCCCGGGATCTTCGGCCTCGTGACGTGGGGCGACGTCGACTTCTTCCTGCTCGACAACCGCTTCCACCGCTATCCGAACCGCTACCCGCAGACCCCGGACAAGGCGATGTTCGGGCGCGCGCAGCTCGAGTGGCTCAAGCAGGCACTCATCGCGTCGCACGCGACGTTCAAGGTGGTGGTCGCGGGCGGCCAGTTCTGGAACGCCCGCAACCGGTACGAGACGTTCTTCAGCTACCCGGCGGAGCAACGCGTGCTCGCCGAATGGCTCGTCGAGCAGCGGATCGAAGGGGTGCTGTTTCTCTCCGGCGACCGGCACTTCACCGAGCTGCTGCGGCACGAGCGGCCGGGAACCTATCCGCTCTACGAGTTCACCTCGTCGCCGCTCACCGCGCGCCCGTTCCGCAACCTGCCGGCCGAAGAGCGCGAGAACCCGAACGCGGTCCCCGAGACGATCGTCGCCGAGCGCAACTTCGGCATGCTGCGGTTCGCGGGCGCGCGCGGCGACCGCAGCGTTACGCTCGAGGCCTACGCCGCAGACGGGCGGCTGCTCTGGCAGCGGCGGATCGCAGCCGCTGAGCTGCGCTAGTGGGCGGCGGCGCGGGCGCGAACCCGTGCTCGGCGAGCACCACCTCGATGACGCGCCGGCAGTCGCGGATGTGCGATGTACCCACGAACCGCATGGCGGTGTAGCTCAGGCCCGCGGACACCACCTGTCCGGCGATCGGCACGAACCTCGCCGCGGTCTTGGTGGTGATGCGCATGCCGACTGCCGCCAGCGCCCGGAGGATCAGATCGCGCGTGATGACCCGCCCGACCATCGCGCCGCCGAACGCCACGATCGCCCTGTACAGGAGCGCCTTGGCGCGCGGGCTCAGCCGCTCGATCTGGTCCGGGGTCAGGCCGAACTCGCGGTTGATCGCCGGGATGAGCTCGGTGAGCAGCGCGACGTCGGCAGCCAGGTCGAGCCCGGGAAGCGGCACCAGCACCGCGCCGGCCGAGGCGAGCGCCCGCTTGGTGACCATGCTCCGGCAGCACGCGACGACCGCGTCGAGCTCGGCGGGGCTGCGGGGGAGTCGGATGATTTCGCTGGACACGGCGGAATACGAGAGCGGTCACCCCTGTTTGCGGCTCGAGCCCGAGGCTCGGTGCAAGGTTCGCCCGGCGCCGGCGTTTCCCCTAGCGCCGGCGCATTGCGACGAAACGGCCGCCGCAGGCGGCCGTTTCCTTTTTTCCGCGCCGGACCGCTACTTCTTGGTCTTCTTCTCGAACTCCGCGACCGCCTTCTTGAGGTCGTCGTACTCCTCGCAGCCGAAGAAGCAGAGCTTGTCGAGCTGCCCGAGGTGCTCCTTCGCCTTCCCGAGGTTGCCCTGCATGAGATAGGCCTCGCCGATGTACTCGTGCGCGCCGCGGTGCTTGGAATTGAGCTTCAGCGCCTCGTTGTAGTGCTTGAAGGCCAGGTCGAGGTTTCCCGACTTGCGGTAGGCGTAGCCGAGGAAGTTCTGGGCGTCGGCGTCGCGCGGATCCTTCGCGGCGACCTTGCCGAACGCGGCGATCGCCGCGTTCCAGTTCTGCGCGCGAATCGCCGCCTTGCCGGCCTCGACGTCGGGATCGGCGCGCGCGCCGGCCGGTGCGGCGGAGTCGTCGCCGGCGGCAAGCCCCGCCGGCGGCAGCAATGCGGCCGCGGCGGCCAACACAGCGGCGACCAGGATTCGCTTCATGTGTCGCTCCTTTCGGGTTTCCGAAGCATTATAGTGAAGTCGCATTGCCGATCTACGGACCACGCCCTTCGATGGATGCTCCCATGCGCCTAACAGTCGCCCTGCTCGCACTATTCCTCCTCCTGCCCGCGCCGGGCAGCGCCCAGGTACCGACCCGCGAGGCCGCCCTGGAGGCGCTGCAGTCGCCCGATCCCGGCCAGCGCCAGCGGGCGGTGGTCTGGCTCGCGCAGGTCGGCCGAATGGACGATGTGCCGGCGCTCCTTGCCAGGCTCCGCGACCCGGACGAGGACGTCCGTGCGATCGCCGAGCGGGCGATCTGGGTGATCTGGAGCCGGTCGGGCAATCCCCAGACCGATGCGCTGTTCCTGGAGGGAATCGCGCAGCTGAACGCCGGCCAGTTCAAGGAAGGCATCGCGACCTTCAGCCGGGTGATCGCGATGGCGCCCGAGTTCGCCGAAGGCTGGAACAAGCGCGCGACGGTCTACTTCCTCGTCGGCGACTTCGAGCGATCGCTCAAGGACTGCGACGAGGTGATCAAGCGCAACCCCCACCACTTCGGTGCGCTCGCGGGGTACGGGCAGATCTACACGCAGCTCGACGACTACGAGCGGGCGATCGAGTACTTCAAGCGCGCGCTCGCGGTGAACCCGAACCTCGACGGGGTCGAGTTCCAGGTGCGCGTGCTCGAGCACGCGCTTGCGGAGCGCAGGAAGAAGAGCTGAGGAAAGCGCCGAACGAGGTCAGGGGTCCGTGAGGTCGGACGGGGAGAAGCACTGCGCGAGCAGGACCAGCACCTCGCCGAAGTCCGGTTTGCCGATCGCTTCGTCGGCCCCGGCCGCCAGCGCGACGCGGCGGTATGCGTTCTGATCGTCGTCGAGAAGCGCAACGATCCGCGGGCGCTTCGGGCGCGCCCGGATCCGGCGACACGCGACCTCGGCCTCGTGCCTGGGCAGCGACCAGTCGAGAAAGACGATCTGCGGGTCGGACGTCTCGACGCAGCGCATTGCCGCGTCCGCCGACTCCGCCGTGCCGACCACCTCGAACGCCGGATCGGCCTCGATGAGGTTCCGGAATGCGTGCGCGAGCAGCTGGTGGTCCTCGACGATCAGGACCCGGATCCGCGCCGGGGCGCCGCCAGCCTGCGAAGGGCTCGGTTTCATGGAACGGCGACCCCGTCAGCCACCGCCGCGAGCAACATCCGCATCAGCGTCCGGTTCTGCTCGTTGAGGTCGCGGACCTCGCCGGCCGCCTCCGCCACGCGCTGCCAGCTGGCGGCGAGCTCGGATCCGCCTTCGCCCGCGGCTGCGGCGCACGCGGCGAGGCCGATCGCGTCGGCGCTGAAACCCTGGGCGTTGAGGAGCGCGGCGCGCCGCGCAGCGTACAGCTCGAGCGCGTTCGCCTGCACGAGTCGCTCGGCCGTGATCGCGTCGAGGCCCTCGGTCCCGCCGGTGAGCAGCTCACGCCGCTCGGCCTCGAGCAGCGCGAGCATCTGCTTCAGGTGCAGGAGCTCGAGCTCGAACTCGCGGGCGAGCGCGGCGAACGAATCGGCGGCGGCCATGTTCGCGGGCGTCTCAGACCGAGGTCGGCGGCCGGCGGATCAGTTCCGGCACGGCCTTCCCGAACCTGCGGGTGAGATCGTCCAGCGCGGCGAGGATCCGGGTCGGCTGCAGCGGTCGCGGTACGACGGCGCTGCGAACGCAGCTCGCGTCCTGCTTGCCGAGGAACAGCGTGGGCGTCACGTACCGATGACCGCTCGACGCCCAAGCGGCAAGCGCCTCGTCGCTCTCGCCGTCGACGACCACGATGTCCGGATCGCCCGGGGGCGGCTCGGCTGCCGGCGCGTATGCGCTCGCCCGCCCCTGTGAGATCAGAAAGGTCGTGTCGAGGATCCGCAACTCGCGCTCCGGGACCCCGAGCGCGAGCACCGCAAAATGTCGCTTCGCCATCATGCCGCGCAGGGTATGCGTCGGGCCGGCTGGGCCCTATCGGGAATCCCCTGATATCGCCTCGGGAGACGCCTGAATCGCGCCGTGCGCGAGACCTTTGCCCCGCGGGCGGGCCGGCGCGACCGTGCCGGCCGGTCTACCGCTCGCCGCTGACCAGCCCGATGCGGATCGCGTAGCGCGTGAGGCCCGCCACGTCGTGGATGTCGAGCCGGTCCATGAGCTGCGCGCGGTGCGTCTCGACCGTCTTCACCGAGATGTGCAGCCGCTCGGCGATCTCGCGCGTGGTGCAGCCCTCGGCGACGAGCTGCAGGATCTCGCGCTGCCGCCGGGTGAGCACGGTGCCCGGGCCGGAATGCTCGAGCCCGCGGACGTAGCCCTCGATGACATACTTCGATACGCGCGGGGCAAGGTAGCGCTCGCCGCGCATCACCGCGCGGATCGCGAACTCGAGCTCCTCGACGTCCGCGTCCTTCAGGACGTACCCGGCCGCACCGCCCTGCATCGCCTCGCGCACGTAGCCCTCGTCGGTGTACATCGACAGGATCAGCACGCGCACCTCCGGACACTCGGCGGCGAGGCGGCGCGCCGCGTCGAGGCCGTTCAGCTCGGGCATCGCGATGTCGAGCATCGCGACGTCGGGCTTGAGGGCCTTCGCGAGCCGCACCGCTTCGCGGCCGTTGTCGGCCTCGGCGATCACCTCGAACGCCCCGGTCGACTGGAGCAGCGACTTGATGCCGGCGCGGAGCAGGCGATGATCGTCCGCGAGCAGGATGCGGACCGCGCTCATTGGACTACCCTCGCGGCTACGCTCGCTCGGGATTCGCCCTTGGGGCGGCCCGGCGGGCTCATGGCGAGGCCTCCGCGAGCCGGAAGAGCGCCCGGACCTCGGTGCCGCTTCCCGGCGCGGTGCGGACCTCGAGCCGGCCGCCCGCGAGGCGCGCCCGCTCCTCCATGCCCGAGAGCCCGGCGCTCTCGCCCTGCGCGGCGCGCCGCGTCGCCGCCGCGAGGTCGAACCCCTGGCCGTCGTCGCGAACCGTGAGCACGAGCTCGCCGTTCTCGACCGCGAGCCCGACCCGGAGCCCGCTCGCGCGGGCGTGGCGCAGCACGTTGGTCACCGCTTCCTGCATGATGCGGAAGCACGCCGTCTCGACCGCGGCGTCGAGCCGCCGCTGGGGAAGCCGGATGTCGGCGGAGAGCTCGATGGCGGTGCGCGCCCGGATGCGCTCGAGATGCGAGCTCAACGCCGCCTCGAGCCCGAGGTCGTCGAGCACTGCCGGACGCAGGCGCGTCGAGATCGCGCGCACCTCGGCGATCGCGCCGTCGAGCAGCGCGAGGCTGTCCTCGAAGCTCGGGCCGAACTCGGCCGGCGCCGACTTGCGACGCAGCGCCTGCAAGTTGACCTTCACCGCGGTGAGCACCTGGCCGAGCTCGTCGTGGAGCTCGCGCGCCACCGCGCGGCGCTCCTCTTCCTGCACCATGAGCACCCGGCGCGAGAGCGCGGCGAGCCGCGCCGAGTATTCCTCGATTCGCCGCTCGGCCGCCTTCCGCTCGGTGATGTCGACGGCCGACAACACCGCGCCGTCGAAGTTGCCAGCGGCGTCGCGCAGCGGCACCGCGCTGGCCAAGACGGTGCGCACCCGGCCCTGCGCCGAAATGAGCTGAAGCTCGCAGTCACGGACGACCGGCTCACCGCGGCGCAGCCGCGCGAACGGATGATCCTCGACGCGGAACGGCGCCCCGTCGACGGTGCGGCGGCCCCAGGGCACCGCGTCGAACGAAGTACCGATGATGCGCTCGCGGGGGACGCCCAGCAGCTCCTCCTCGGCGCGATTGGTGAGCTCGTAGCGCCCTTCCGGACCGATGAGGATGAGGCCCTCGGCCAGCGCCTCGATGATGTCGCCGAGCCGCTGCTCGGCGCGCTTGCGCTCGGTGATGTCGACGCAGGTCGCGACGACGCCGTCGAAGCTCCCTGCCGCATCGCGCAGCGGCGCCGCGTTCGCCAGCACCGTCCGCACCTGCCCCCCTGGCTGGACGAGCTGGAACTCGTAGTTGCGCATCGGCGGTTCGCCTCGGCGCAGCCGTTCGAACGGATGATCCTCGATGCGGAACGCGGCGCCGTCGGAGGCGGCGCGTCCGAAGGGCGCGGCGTCGAAGCGTGTGCCGACGATCCGGTCCCGAGGAACGCCGAGCAGCTCCTCCTCGGCGCGGTTCGCGAGCTCGTAGCGCCCGTCCGCGCCGATGATCACCAGCCCTTCGGCGAGCGTCTCGATGACTTCTCGCAGCCGCCGCTCCGCCGCGCGCCGCTCGGTCGTGTCGATGCCGGTGATGACGATGCCGTCGAAGTCGCCGGCCGGGTCGTGGAGCGGCACCGCGTTGACCGAGATCGTCCGCGCCTTGCCCTCCGCCGGCACGACCTGGAACTCGTAGTCGCGCACCGCCGTCTCCCCCCGCCGCAGGCGCTCGAACGGATGGTCGTCGCGGCTGAGCTCGGCGCCGTCCGCCGCCACGCGCTTCCAGGGGAGGTCGCCGAAGCGCGAGCCGATGATCCGCTCGCGGGGAACGCCGAGCAGCTGCTCCGCAGCGTGGTTGGTCAGCTCGTAGCGGCCGTCGGCACCGATGATGCCGACCGCCTCGGTCATCGCCTCGAACGTGTTCGCAAGCCGCTGCTCGTGCGCGGCCGCACGCGCCAGCGCCTCGTGCCGCTCCGCCTCGAGCCGGGTGCGCGCCGCCAGCATCCGGTTGAACTCGGCTCCGATCAGCGCGATCTCCTGCGGGCCGCTTTCGGGCGCGCGCGGGTCGGGCACGCCGGCCGCCGCCTGCTGCATGGCCGCGACGATCCCGTCGACCGGCCGGCTCAGCCGCCGCGCGAGGATCGCCGCGAGCCCTGCGGCAGTGAGGACCACGCCTGCCGCGAGACCGAGGGATAGCCACCACCCGCGGCGGACGGGGGCGAGCGTCTCCGCTTCCGGCAGACCGGCGACGACCGTCCAGCCGGTGCTGGGAACGCGCGCGACGCCGACGATGCGCTCCACGCCGTCGAGCCGGATCTGGTCAGCTGGCGTCGCGGCGCGCTCCAGGATCGCGCGCCACTCCGGAAGCTCGGTGACCTTGCGGTCGACCCACGGCCCCGGATCCGGGGCGTGCGCGATCATGACGCCGCCGGCGGTGATCACGGACAGCATCGTGCCCTTGTCCCGCACCACGCTGGTTGCGAGCCGTTGGATGACGCCGAGCTCGACCGCCATGCCGAGGACGCCGGCGATCTGCCCGCCGCGATCGCGCACCGGCGCCGCGACCACGACCTGGTGCGCCCCCGGGATCCGGCCGGCGTGCGGTTCGCCGACGACCGATACCCCCTCGGTAATCGGCTTCTGGAACTCCGGGAGGTTGGCAACGTTCACTTTGCGGCCAGCCGGCAGCGGCAGGCCCGAGCACCGCACGTCGCCGTTGCGATCGCCGTACGACACGTAGGCGGCGTCGGGCTGCAGCGCGGTCACCGTCCCGAGGAACAGGGCGCAGGCTTCCGCCGGGGCGTCGAGGTCGTAGCGCGCGGCCGCGGCCTCGACCGAGCGCCGCAGCTCGGCGAAGCTCTGTTCGATCGCCGCCGCCGCGGTCGTAGCGAGGTGGCGCGCCGCCTCGCGCGCGAGCTCGGCGCGGCTCTCGAAGGCCTGGTGGATCGCGAGCGGCAGGAGCGCCGCGAGCGGCACGACGACCGCCGCGATCATTGCGAACAGCATTGTCCGGAAGCTTACGCCAGCGGCCTTCATGCGCGCCCCCTCGTCCTCTTGTGCCTGCTCGACCTGGTCGGGCAAGCATAGCCCACGGCGCGGAACGACCCGGGCTAGGGTCGCCGCGAGTACGCGGCGTCGAATGCCGCCTCGAGCCCCGAGTGCACCCCGCGCAGGCGGTCGATCACCGCCTTCGCCCAATCGAAGTACTCGCGCCGGCGCACGAGGTCCCAGCTCGCCGGCGGATGATCCGCCATGTCGCGGAGGTTGCAGATCTTGTCGGCGAGCTTCACGAGCTTCGCCTCGCGGCTGATCGCCGCCGCGTGCTCGATCTGCAGGCGCTTGCGCTCCGCCTTCGGCAGCGACTTGTCGTCGGTCACCTCCTCCACGACGCGCGCGACGCGCTCGCCGAACGCGGTGCGGAGCTCTCCGGGCGAGGTCTGGGTGTCCTCGAGCGTGTCGTGGAGCAGCGCCGCGGCGACCACCTCGGGCTCGCTCACCGCGCCCTCGCGCACGAGCACGTTCGCGAGCGCGATCGGGTGGTTGATGTAGGGCGAAGCGGCGGCGTCCTTGCGCCGCTGGTCGCGATGCTTGTGGGCGGCGAACGCGAGCGCCTCGAGCACGGTCGCCAGGTTGCCGGACGGCAAGTCGGACACCGCGCTCAGCCGCCCTCGCGCTTCCGCCGCGCCTGATACGCCTGCAAGTGGCAGTACGCCGCGCGGAGAGGGCCGGGCTCGACGCCGGCCGCGCGCGCGCGCCTGAGCATGTCGCCGACGATGTGGTCCCCTTCGGTGCGCTGGCCGCTTTCCAGGTCGCGCAGCATCGACGCCGTGAACGCCGAGCCGCGCTCGAACAGGAACTTGCGGGCGCCGGCGAGCGCCTTCTCGCGCGGCACATGCCCGGCGGCGGCGGCGGTCCGCACGCACGCCTGCAGCGCCTCCTCCATCAGCGCCTCGCCCTCGCCGGTCGCCATGATGTCGCCGACGCTCGCGCGCATCAGGCAAGTCATCGTCGCGAGCGTGGTGAGCAGGATGTACTTCTCCCACAGCTCGAGCATGATGTCGTCCGCCAGGACGGCGTCGATCGACGCGCGCGCGTAGGCGGCGTGCAGCGCCTCGAGCTTCGCCCGCGCGTCCGGGCTCGTGCCCGGACGCAGGCCGTAGGCGATGCGCTGAAGCGGGGTCAGCTGGCGGATCTCGCCCGCGGGCGTCATCGTCCCCGCGATGTGACACGTTCCGCCGAGCACGCGCGGCGCCCCGAGCTCGGCGTCCAGCCGGTCGAGGTGCGCAAGACCGTTGAGCAGCGGCAGCAGGTGCGCGCCTGGCCCCATCGCCGGGCGGATCGACTCGAGGGCGGAGTCAAAGTCGTACGCCTTGCACGTCAGCAGCACGAGGTCGTACTCCGGCCGCACCTCGGCCTGCTTCACGTACCGCGCGCGGACGGTGAAATCGCCGTGCGGGCTCTTGACGACCAGCCCGTCGGCGGCGAGCTGCGCCGCGCGCCGGTCGCGCACGAGGAACGTCACGTCGGCGCCGGCCTGCGCGAGCCGCCCGCCGAAGTAGCCGCCCGTCGCGCCGGCCCCGAGGACGAGGATCTTCACGGGACCCTCAGCGGAACTCCGGGCCGAGCGGGAGCGCCGCGGTCGTTCCGCTCGGCCGCCCCTGCCGCGCGAGGACGCGACAATCCTGGGCGAGCGCCTCGAACCGGGCGCCGATCCGCTGGCGCTGCTCGGGAGTGAGCGTGGCATCCACGTCGAGGACGAGCTGCACGAGCCGCTCCTCCCAGTCGCGCGCGTACTTCGCGTGCTCGAGGCCGCGGCCGCTCTCCCAGTTGACGAAGTAGCCGCGCAGCCGCTCCGCGAGCCCGGGGCTAGTTTGATATGCCTGCACGAGCTCGACGAATTCCTGCTGCCGGCGCTTGCGGTCGGTCAACCGCACTTCGTTGATCCGGGGCTGCGACTGGACGAAGCGCTCGACCAGCGCGGCCTGCGCGTCGGTGAGATCGCCCATGAAGAACTCGAAGCGCTCCACGAGCCACTTCGCCCGGGCGCGGTCGCGCTTCGCCTGGTCGGGGTCGAGGTACTCCTTGGTGAACCTCGCGTTGGTGTCGGCGAATTTCTTCGCGAGCGCGGCGTAGTTGTCCGGCTTGAGCGTCGCCATCACCGGCGCGCTCTCGTCGGCGGCCTGCAGCATGAAAACGCGGTAGCGCGCGCGCACCGCGCTGAACGCCCAGGTCACGTCCTCGCGCTTCAGGCCCGGCGCGAGCCGGTCCGCGGCGCCCTGGAAGATCCCGGCGTAGAGCGGCAGCTCCTCCCGCCGGTGCCACTCGTGGAACCGCGCGAGTTGCGCCTTGAGCAGATCCTCCTGCTCGCCCTGCAGATCGAGATAGTCGTTCGCCATCATGCGCAGCGCGAAGTCGCCGTGGTTGTAGGCGATTCGCACGACGCTGCCGCAGCCGCCGAGCGCGGCGGCGAGCACGACGATCCACAGTCGCATCACCAGTAGGGCTCCACCGCGACGTGGCCGGGGTCGCGGCGGCGATGCCGCTTCATGCCGCGCGCCTTGAGCGCCGCCACGACGTCGGTCACCATGTCCGGGTTGCCGCAGAGCATCGCCTGCGACGCGCGCGCCGAGAGCTCGATGCCGGCCGCGCGCTCCAGCCGCTCGTCCTCGATCGCCTGCGGGATGCGCCCCGGGAGCGATCCCGCGTGCGGCTCCCGGCTCACCAGCGAAACGCAGCGGAACTGGTCGGGGTAGCGCGCGCGGAAGCCCTCGATCGTCTCGCGGTAGGTCAGGTCCGCCGCGTGCCGGACCGCGTGCACGAGCGCGATCTGCCGGAAGCGCTTCCACGGCTGCTCGGTCTTCAGCATCGAGAGGAACGGCGCGAGCCCGGTGCCGGTCGCCATCAGCCACAGGTTGGCCGCGTCCGGGACCTCGGCGAGCGTGAACATGCCCGATGCGGCCGGCGCGAGGAACACGACGTCCATCGGCTCGAGCCGCACGAGCCGCGGGCTCAACGGGCCCTCGGGGACGATGTTGTAGTAGAACTCGCACGGCGTCTCGCGCGGCGCGTTCACGAACGAGTACGGCCGCGCCACCAGCGTCCCCGCCACCGGCAGCGCGATCCGCGCGAACTGCCCGGCGTCGAACGACCCGATGTCGCAGTCGACCTGCAGCGAGAACAGGCGTTCCGTCCACGCCTTCTGGGCGACGATCGTGCCTTCGATCCACTTCGGCATGACTCACTGGGCGAGAAACGGCTCCAGCTCGAGCGATTCCAGCTGCGGGCCGAGGAGGACGAGGTGCCCTGCCCGGCGGCTTGCGCCGTCGTCGCTGAACTCGAAGCGGTACACGCGGCGCAGTCTAACGCGGCCGTCGGCGTCGCGTGCCGGACGGGTCCGCGTGCACAGCACGGTCTCGTCGAGGAACTGCAGCCCCTCGCGCTCGCACGCCTGCCGGCCGAGCGCCACCGCGCGCTCGCGCGCCCGCATGCTGTCGTACCAGAACCAGCCGGCGCCGGTCGCGCCGGCGAGCAGCAGCGCCTCGCCCAACACCGCGCCTCTC